>DATBGF010000590.1:0-10572 GCA_036558145.1 Acidimicrobiales bacterium | reverse complement strand
GGATCCCTCATCGCCGAGCGCTTCCTCGGCTCGCTCTTCGCCGGGCTCTCCGCCGGCTCCTTCTTCGCCGAGCGCTTCGCCGGGCTCCCCGCTGGCTCGCTCTTCGCCGGGCTCTCCGCCGGCTCCTTCTTCGCCGAGCGCTTCGCCGGGCTGTTCGCCGGGTCCGTCATCGCCGAGCGCTTCTTCGGCTCGCTCTTCGCCCGCGGGTCCTTCCTCCGGCCCGCCTTCTTCCGCGGCGCCTTTGCTTTTGGCCGCCTCGCCGGCCGCGTCCTCGGGCGGGAGCCCCACGGTGAAGGCGTTGGACCACAGGTGCCCGCCGGACGGCGGCGCCGCCTCGGTCAGCACCGGCGCAGGCGGCGGCTCGGGCGCAGGCGGCGGCTCGGACTTGGGCTCGTCGTCCAGAAGGCCCGCCAGCAGCGACTCGTCGATCGGCCCGGGGGTCTCGGGTGCCGGGGCGGGCTCGGGCTCCGGTGGGGCCTGGTGGGCGTCGGCGAAGGACTGGCGGGCCGCGGCCAGCGCGGCTTGCAGCTCGTCGGGGTTCAGCGTCGGCGGGTCGAAGGGCCGGCGCCGGCGGCGGTGGGCCAGGGCCATGCCCGCCACCCGCTCGACGTCGGAGGACGTCGCCACCGAGCGGCCCTCCCAGCCCGCGAACGCGGCCGCGGCGCGGCAGAGCACCAGGTCGGCCCGCAGGCCCTCGGCCCCGACGCTCACGGCCAGGCGGCAGGCGAAGTCGACCACGGTGTCGGGCAGGTCGGCGGGCATGGCCGCGGCCAGCCGGGCCCGCAGGACGATGTCGCCCTCGCCTCCGTCCACCCGGCCTCCGGCGTCGTGGGTGAGCCGGCGGCGCACGACCTCGGCCCGGGCGCGCGGCTCGGTCGGCGCCTTGATGGGCACGGACAGGCCGAAGCGGTCGAGCAGCTGGGGCCGCAGCTCGCCCTCCTCCGGGTTCATCGAGCCCACCAGGACGAACCGGGCGGGGTGCGAGTGGGACACGCCGTCCCGCTCCACCCGGTTGACCCCGGACCCCGCCACGTCCAGCAGGACGTCGACCAGGTGGTCGGGCAGCAGGTTGACCTCGTCCACGTACAGCACGCCGCCGTGGGCCCCCGCCAGCAGGCCGGGGCGGAACACGGTGTCGCCCTCGGTGAGCGCGGCCTTGAGGTCGAGGGTGCCGAGGACCCGGTCCTCGGTGGCGCCGAGTGGCAGCTCCACGAAGGGGGCGCCGCCGGGCAGCATCCCGGCCAGGCCGCGGGCCAGGGTCGACTTGGCCGATCCCTTGTCGCCGCGCAGCAGCACGCCGCCGATGCCGGGGTCGACCGCGGCGAGGAGCAGCGCCAGCCGGGCCTCGTCCTGGGCCACGATGGCGCTGAAGGGGAAGCGGGCCAGGCTGGTCACGGTCGACCGCCCGGATGGAGATGTCGCCCTGTCATGTCCGCTGTTCCTCCCAGCCTTCGGCCTCCAGCACGGCGTCGATGAGGCATTTGCGCGCGGAGTCGCTCGCTTGCCACATTCCGCGTCCATGTGCTTCTAGCAGGCGTTCGGCAATCGCGCGCAGTGCCCAGGGGTTGGAATCCCTGAAGAAGGCACGAATGTCGGCGTCCGCCACGTACGACTCGGTCACCCGCTCGTACATCCAGTCCTCCACGACCCGAGCCGTGGCGTCGTAGCCGAAAAGGTAGTCCACGGTCGCGGCAAGCTCGAACGCTCCCTTGTAGCCGTGGCGGCGCATGGCTCCGATCCAGCGCGGGTTGAGCACGCGGCTGCGCACGACCCGGGCCGCCTCCTCGGCCAGGGCCCGGACGCGGGGGGCGGCCGGGTCCGAGGAATCGCCGAACCAGGCCCGCGGCTCACGCCCGCTGAGGGCCCGCACGGCCGCCACCATGCCCCCGTGGTCCTGGAGGTAGTCGTCGCTGTCGAAGATGTCGTGCTCGCGGTTGTCCTGGTTCTTGACCGCCACCTCGATGGCCGCGAAACGGCGGCGCATGGCCTCGGGGGCCGGCTCGCCGGCCCGGTCCCGCCCGTAGGCGAAGCCGGACCAGGCCAGGTAGACCTCGGCCAGGTCGGCGTCGGTCCGCCACGAGCCCCGCTCGATGACCGGCAGGATGCCGGACCCGAACCCGCCGGGCGGCGGCCCCCAGATGCGGGCGTCCTCGACGCCGGCGGCCCGCACCGGGTTGTCGGCCTCGCCCTCGTCCAGCCCGGCCACCAGCCGCACCGCGTCGTCCAGCAGCGCCACCAGGTGGGGGAAGGCGTCGCGGAAGAAACCCGAGATGCGCAGCGTGACGTCCACCCGGGCCCGGCCGAGCTCGGCCAGCGGGATCTGCTCGAGCCCGGTGACCCGGCCCGACTCGGCGTCCCAGGTGGGGCGCACGCCCAGCAGCGCCAGCGCCTCGGCCGCGTCGTCGCCGCCGGTGCGCATGGCCGCGGTGCCCCACAGGACGAGTCCCACGGTCGTGGGCGGCCGGCCCGTCTCGTCGATGTGGCGGGCGACCAGCTGGTCGGCCAGTTGCCGGCCCACCTCCCACGACAGGGCCGAGGGCAGGGCCTTGGGATCGACGGAGTAGAAGTTGCGGCCGGTCGGCAGCACGTGGGCCGCGCCCCGGCTGGGCGCCCCGCTCGGGCCCGCGGCCACGTAGCCGCCGGCCAGGGCGCCGAGCGTGGCCGTCACCTCGTCCCCGGTGGCGGCCAGGGCCGGGATCAGCCGGGTGCAGATCCAGTGCTCGACCGCGGCGGCGGGGTCCTGGGGATCGGTCGGCCCGGCCCAGCCCCGTGCGGCGAGGGCCTCGACCCGGTGGCGGCATTCGGCCTCGATCTTGTCCACCTCGTGGCGGCGCTCGCTCCGGGGGTCGAAGCCCAGGTCGGCGGCGACGACCGCCCGCAGGGCCGGGACCGGTCCCTGGGGCAGGCGGGTCACGGCCAGCACGAAGTCGACCAGCGCCTCGCCCTCGGGCCCCCGGCCGAGCACGTGCAGGCCGCCCCGGATCTGGGCGTCCTTCAGCGCGCACAGGTAGCCGTCGACGTGCAGGACCATGTCGTCGAACTCGTGGTCGGCGACGCCCTCGGCCAGCCCCAGGTCGCGGTGGATCTCGGCGTCGACCAGCACGTCCCACACCTGGCGGCGCAGGGCGGGGAGCTTGCCCGGGTCCATGGCCTGGGCGCTGGCGTAGGCGTCGAGGAGGGTCTCGATGCGGGCCAGGTCGTCGGTGGCCTCGGCCCGGGTCATGGGCGGCGTGAGGTGGTCCACCACCACCGCGTGGGCGCGCCGCTTGGCCTGGGTGCCCTCGCCCGGGTCGTTGACCACGAACGGGTACACGAGCGGCATGTCGCCCAGCGCGGCGTCGGGGAAGCAGGCGCCCGACAGGGCGTTGGCCTTGCCCGGCAGCCACTCCAGCGTCCCGTGCTTGCCCACGTGGACCACGGCGTCGGCGCCCCAGCCGGCGTCGAGCCAGCGGTAGAACGCGAGGTAGTGGTGGGGTGGGGGCACGTCGGGGGCGTGGTAGGTGCCGATGGGGTCGTCGCCGAAGCCCCGGGGCGGCTGGATGGTGACCAGCACGCCGCCCAGGTCCAGCCCCGGGAACACGAGGTCGCCGCCCTCGACGTAGATCTCGCCGGGCGGCGGGCCCCAGATCCTGGTCACCTCGGCCTGCGCCCGCTCGGGGAGCGTGGCGAACCACTCGGCGTACTCGCCCGTCGGCAGCCGCCCGGCCCCGGCGGCGGCCTGGGCCGGGGTCAGCGTGGGCCGGTCGTAGGTGAGGCGGTCGGCCAGCAGCGCCATGAGGCTGTCGCCGTCCGGCGGGACGGCGTCGACCCGGTAGCCCGCATCCTTCAGGGCGTGGAGCAGGTCGACCACCGACGCCGGGGTGTCCAGGCCCACGGCGTTGCCCAGCCGGCTGCGCTTGGTCGGGTAGGCCGACAGGACCACGGCCACCCGCTTGCCCGCCGGCGCTGTGTGGCGCAGGCGCGCGTGGCGGGCGGCGAGGGTCGCGAGCCGGGCGGTGCGGCCGGGATCGGTGCGCGACGCCACCAGCGGGGTGCCCAGGTCGCCGCCGTCGTCCACCTCCTCCTTGAAGGCGAAGGCGGGACCGACGATGCGGCCGTCGAACTCGGGGATGGCCACGCCGCGGGCCACGTCCAGGGGGGTGAGCCCGGCGTCGTCGGCCTCCCACTCGTCGCGGGACCGGTTGCACGACGGCGCCTGGATCACCGGCACTCCCAGCGCGGCCAGGTGCGGCACCTCCCAGTCCCCGTCGTCGCCGTCCCCGGCCCGGCCCATGGCCAGCACGGTGGTGACCAGGGCGTCGACGCCGTGCTCCCGGCACAGCTCCAGCGCCTCGACCCGGCCGTCGTCGGGGTCGGGCCGCAGCGAATAGCAGTACACGGCCAGGGCGTCGGCGCCCGCGGTGTCCAGCGCCCGGCACAGGTCGGCCACGAACTGCGTGTTCCCCGCCACCAGGTGGGCCCGGTAGAACACCACGCCGACCAGCGGCCGTTCCTCGTCCCGCCCGTGGCCGGGCGCCCCGATCCCGGCACCGTCCCACACCCCGGACTGGGGGACCGGCGCCGGTGGCTCGAACCCGAACCCGCCCACCAGCACGGTGTCGGCCACGAACCGCATCAGCTGCTCGACGTTGCCGGGCCCGCCCGCCACCAGGTAGCGGTGCGCCTCGGCCACGATGCCCGCCGGCACGGTGGACAGCCGGGTCAGCTCGGCGTCGGGCGCGGCCTCGCCCCCGACGGCCACCAGGGGGATGCGAGCGGTCAGGCACGCCTTGCGCATGGCGTCGAACGGCCGCTCCCACCCGCTGCGCCCGCCCAGCAGCCGGACGACGACGGCGGTGACCCCGTCCAGGTCGGGCACGTGTTCGCCCGGCACGGCCCCCCGCACCCCGGGGAACCCCGCCGGCAGCCGGTGCACGATCGACCCGAGCGCCAGCAGCTCGGTGTCGGCGTTGCTGAGGAACAGGATCATCGGGCCTCTGGGGTGTCGGATCGGTGCAGCGAGCAGTCGGCGCACAAGGCGCCGGCGGATGTGGTCGTCTTCCACCACAGGCAGCAGGTCCGCCGGTGGTAGGCCCAGTCGGGCGTGGGCTCCCACGCCCCCAGGCCGTCGAGATCGTGGGGCGCCGCGGCCAGGAAGGCGGCGACACCCTCATGCCAGCCGGGACCGGCCGCCTCCCGGACGGCCCCCGCCCCCGAGGCACAGGCCGCGGCGACGTTGCCCCACACCAGCCCGGACCCCAGCCGCTGCTTCGCCCCCAGCGACTCGGCGACCCGGTCGAGGTGCCCGGCGAAGAGCCAGTCGCTCAGCGTGCCGACGTCGTCGGTCCCCTCGTCCGATGCGTAGGCGACAGACGACGGCCTTCCCCGTCCGATGCCCACGGCCATCCGCTCCGCCCGCACGTCGGGTGCCACTCCGGTGAGCAGCCAGCACGCCAGCGCGGTCCCGCCGACCCGGTAGGCGTAGCCCTGCCACCACAGCGAGGCCAGCACGACGGGATCGTCGGTCCCTCGGACGTCCGCGCTGGTCGCCACCGCGTGCGCCACGTCGTCCGGCGACGCGGCCAGGCCGGCGCAGGCCAGCTCGCCTTCACCCTCGCCCAGGGCTTCGCCCGGCGCGACGATGCGCCAGCGCATCCAGTCCGCCACGCCGGTCAGCGTCCGCAACGCCTCCGCCGCGCTGGTCACGGGGCGCCCTCGGCGATCAGGGCCTCCAGCGCAGCGAGGTCGAGATGGGCCTCCAGGGCGTCGGCGATGCGGTCGAGCCGGTCCATCCGGGCCGCGGCGAAGTCCACGCCCGTGGGCGACCAGCGCTTGCCGGACCGCTCCGCCGCCCACGCCAGGACCGCGGCCCGGAACCCGTCCCGCTCGAACAGCCCGTGCAGCGTCGTGCCCGCCACCCGACCCCCGTGCCAGCCGAGGACCTCGCCGTCCTCCGCCACCAGCCAAGGCTCCAGGTCCCCCTCGGGCCGCACCCGCCCGTGCTCGCCGTCCTCGCCCCGCGGCCCCGGCGCCACCTGGCCCTCGGGCCGCACGCGGCCATGGTGGATCCGGTAGCCCGCCACGTCCTGCCCCCGGCCCGGGCCCGCCGTGGCCCGGCCCGCCGGGCGGTCCAGCACCTTGTCGCCCCGGAACGACGTCGCCACCGGCAGCCAGCCCAGCCCCCGCTCGCCGCCGGCCGGGCCCTCGACCCCGTCGGGGTCGTCGATCGCCCCGCCCGCCATCTGCAGGCCGGCGCACACCGCCACCACGGCGGCCTCCGACCGCTCGACCGCGGCCGCCAGCCCGGTGGACCGGAACCAGTCCAGGTCCCCCCGCGTGTTCTTCGACCCCGGCAGGACCACCAGGTCGGGTCGCCCGAGCTCGGCGACGGAGCGCACCCAGCGGACCGCGACGCCCGGCTCCAGCCGCAGCGGGTCCAGGTCGCCGGCGTTGGACACCCGGGGCCAGCGCAGCGCGGCCACGTCCAGCGTGTCACCGCCCGCCGGGGCGGGGAGGGGCGGCGGCGGTCGGTCGAGGGCGAGCGAGTCCTCGTTGTCGATGTCCACCACGCCGAGGTGCGGGAGCACGCCCAGCGTCGGGACGCCGCAGCGCCGCTCCAGGTCGGCACAGGCGTCGCCCAGCAGGGCCGGATCGCCCCGCAGCCGGTTGATCACGAAGCCCCGCACGGCGGCCCGCAGGTCGTCGGGCAACAGCGCCACGGTCCCGTAGAGGGAGGCGAACACGCCACCCCGATCGATGTCGCCCACCACGATCGCCGGCAGGCCCGCGGCCCGGGCGAGGGGCAGGTTGACCAGGTCTCCGGCGAGCAGGTTGATCTCCGCCGGGCTGCCGGCCCCCTCGCACAGCACGACGTCGAAGCGGTCCCGCAGTCCCGCTAGCGCGTCGAGCACCAGCGGCAGCAGTCCGGGCTTGGCCTCGTGGTACTCGGTGGCGGACAGCACGCCGGTCGGGCGGCCGAGCACCACCACCTGGCTGGACCGGTCGCTGGTCGGCTTGAGCAGGATCGGGTTCATGGCGGCCTCGGGCTCGACCCCCGCGGCCAGGGCCTGGACCCACTGGGCGTGCCCGATCTCGGACCCGTCGGCCGTCACCGACGCGTTGAGCGCCATGTTCTGGGCCTTGAACGGCGCCACCTTCACGCCCTGGCGGGCCAGCAGCCGGCACAGCCCGGCCACGACGAACGACTTGCCCGCGTCACTGGTCGTCCCGCATACGAGCAGCCCGCCCCTCACGGCCTACCCTCCCGAGGATGGCGCGCGCACAGTCGATCGTCCTGGTCAACACCGGGGACGGCAAGGGCAAGTCGTCGGCCGCCTTCGGCGTGATGGTCCGGGGCTGGGCCCGGGGCTGGAACGTCGGGGTGATCCAGTTCGTCAAGGGCGGCAAGTGGAAGACCGGCGAGCGCAAGCTGGCCGACCAGCTCGGCATCGAGTGGCACACGCTGGGCGACGGCTTCACGTGGGAGTCCACCGACCTGGAGCGCACGGCCGAGCTCGGCCGCCAGGCCTGGGCCGTGGCCGCCGGGAAGCTGGCGTCGGGCGACTACGACCTGCTCGTGCTGGACGAGGTCACCTACCCGGTCAAGTACGGCTGGATCGAGGCTGCCGACGTGGCCGGCGCCATCCGGGACCGGGCGCCGCGCACCAGCGTGGTCGCCACCGGGCGCGCCGCTCCGCCCGAGCTGATCGAGGTGGCCGACACCGTCACCGAGATGCGCAAGGTCAAGCACGCCTACGACGCAGGGATCTCGGCCTTGAAGGGCATCGAGTTCTGAGCCCCGTTCTGAGCCGCGGCGGCCCGGGCCCGGGCTGACTCGGTCCACAGCACCCCGAGGCCCAGCGTCAGCAGGGTCCACACCAGCAGGTTGCCCATGAGCGAGTCGATGCGGAACTGCCAGACCAGGTTGGCGGGGGCCGTGATCGCATCCGGGTTGGGGGGCAGGGCCGCGCCCACGACGGCGAAGCCGAACAGGGTGCCCAGCACGATGACCGTGACCCGCCGGTGCTCGGGCCAGCCGGCCCGTCGCAGCCGCGCCGACAGGTGGGCCGCGCCCGCGAGCAACAGCGCCCCCAGCACGATGGCCAGCACGTAGTAGCGCTCGCGCTGGACCACCGTGTCCGGGTCGCCCACGGCCGGCGGGTTGGGCGGGTACTTGAGCCAGGGCGTGACGGTGATGGCCCCGGCCAGGATCAGGCCCGACAGCGCCACCCGGCGGAACGGCCCGCCGGTGGTGGTCCGCAACGACAGGGTGGTGACGGCCAGGATGAGGCCGAACGCCGCGCCGGCCACGGCGTAGGCCCCGAACAGGCCCGGGCCCTTCTGGTCGCCGCGGTCGACGACGGCCATCCTTCCGACCTCGGTGTCGGCGGTGTCGGAGGGGTGCTCCGCGGCGCGCTGCTCCTCCAGGGCGATGGCGTCGTCGACCCGGGGCTCGGTCACCACGGTGGCGAAGATCGCCCCGCACAGTCCGGCCAGGATGCCGACGAGGACGGCGGCGGCCACGATCGTGCGCGGGCGCGTGAAATCCAGACGGGCGAGCATGTTCGTTCTACGGGTTCGGGACGCGGGCGGGTGCCGCGTCAGTGACAGGGCACGCCGACGATGTGGCGCCCGTCGTGGAAGAACTCGTGGAAGAACAGGTCGCCCCGGGACAGGATCCCGGTGAGCTGCCCGTTGTCGAACGTCACCAGCCACAGGGCCAGGATCGCCACGGCGAAAAGGGCGGCGAGCGCCCAACCGGGGATCGGGGCGATGACGACCCCGGGCTCAGCGGCGGCGGCCTCGGAGGCCGTGGCCGGGACGAGCGTGCTGGATGCCATGTGCGTCTCCTCCATCCACGTGGAACACACCACGGTCGGTCTCCTGGCTCCCGGATCACCGCTCGCCCCGCCTTCCCGGGCCGAGGCCCAGTGGCATGTTGGGGTTCGCTCCCCGGTCACAGTGGCGGGACCGCGCCGGACTCTCACCGACTTCCCGGAACCGTGGTTCGGCCGGGAACCCTACATCACGCGCCGCGCGTCAGCGCCCGGGCGGGTGGGTCCTGAGCCGCGGCTTACGCGTGGGGATTTGGCGGCCGGGTCCGGGCTCGACTGCCCGGGCGCCCGGAAACACCCGCGCGTCAGCGCCCGGAGAGGTACTCGTGCAGGGTGTCCGTCTCGGTCTGGAGCTCGTCGATGCGGGACTTGACCACGTCGCCGATGCTCACGATGCCGGCGAGCTCGTCCCCGTCGAGGACGGGCACGTGGCGGATGCGCCGGTCGGTCATCAGCCGGGCCAGCTCGTCGACGGTGGTGCGGGGCTCGCAGGTCACGACCTCGGTGGTCATGAGGGCGGACACGGGCTGGCCCAGCACCGCAGCGCTGTCGGCGCCGGCCACGCCCAGCGCCCGCACCACGTCCCGCTCGGACAGGATGCCGGCCACCGCGACCCCGCCCTCGGCGTCCTCGCCGGCCATCACGACGAGGGCTCCGATGTTGCGGTCGTGCAGGAGCACCGCAGCGTCCGACACCAGGGCTGCGGCCGAGATGGTCTCGACCTCGCGGCCCTTGCGGTGGAGGATGTGCTCGATCAGCACCCGACCACCTCCCTGAAGTTTGCCGTCGGGGGGATTGCTCTACTGTCCCACACGATCGACTCCGCGCGGGAGGGTTGGGCGACGGGTGAGCGGCAGGACGGTGACCACGCCGGCGGGCGAGACGTGGCGGGTCAGGCGCCTGTGGGTGCCCCGGATGCGGGGCGAGACCCTGTGGTCGCGCCTGCGGCGGAGGATCAAGCGGGCACGCGGGGTGAGCGACTGGGCCGACGTGGCCGGGGACGGCTGCTTCCTCGACCTGGACGACCTCGTGATCCTCGTGGTGCTCGTCGTGGTCGTCCTGGTGCTGGCGTTCCTCGTCATCCCCCTGCTGCTGGTGCTGCTCGACGTGCTGTTCCTGATCGTGCTGCTGCTGATCGGGATCGGCGCCCGCGTGGCGTTCCGCCGGCCCTGGGTGGTCGAGGCCACCGACGCCGGCCCGCTGCGCCACACGTGGCGGATCGTGGGCTGGAAGGCGAGCGGCGAGAAGGTCGACCAGATCGCGGACCTGCTGGCCTACGGCCATCGCCTGCCGCCCGGCTACGAGGTCGGCCAGCGCCCCGGGGCGTGACGTCTGACATCCTGGGCCCATGTCCGAGCAGCACCTGACCGGCGGCACCGGCGACATCCCGATGCTCGACGCGGCCACCGTGGTCCTGCTGCGGGACAGCGAGGCCGGGATCGAGTGCCTGATGGTGCGCAAGAACTCGGGCCAGGCGTTCGGCGGGATGTGGGTGTTCCCGGGCGGCCGGGTGGAGGACGGCGACGGCACCGGCCTGGAGGGCGCCGGCCGGGCCGCGGTCCGGGAGGCGGCCGAGGAGACCGGCCTGGTGCTCGACGCCGCCACGCTGGTCCCGATCTCCCACTGGACGCCGCCCGAGTCCGCTCCCCGCCGCTACGCGACCTGGTTCTTCCTGGGGGCGCTGCCCGACGGCGCGGCGGACGTGATCGTCGACGGCGGCGAGATCGGCGACCACCTGTGGACCCCGCCCGCTGTGGCG
>DATBGF010000589.1:0-14354 GCA_036558145.1 Acidimicrobiales bacterium | reverse complement strand
CCCCGCTGCAGCTGGGGGCGGCCGCCGCCAGCGCGGTGCTCGACCTGTTCAACGGCAGCGCCGAGAAGATCGGCGAGCGGGTGCTGCCGATCGGCCAGATGGCGATGGACCTCTACTCGCCGGCCAACCACGCCGACTCGGTCGAGGGCATCATCCAGCTCTGCGCGTTCGCCCAGCTCATCTGCGACGACGCCCAGTCCGCCATCGAGCTGCTGCGCCGGCTGATCCACCAGAGCGACGCCGCCGGGCTGGCCGGCCGGTCGATCTTCTCCCGCCTGGCCCTGGTCGAGGGCCTGTGGCGGGTCGGCTGGTGGGCCGACGCGCTGGCCGAGATGAGCCAGCTGATCTCGCTGCAGCGGGCGGTGGGCCAGGGTCACCTCGTGCCGCTCGCCTACGCCCTGCTGTGCCGCCTCGAGGCCAGCATGGGCCAGGAGAAGGACTGCCTGGACCACGCCGAGCAGGCCCTGGACGCGGCGATGCGGCTCGGTCTCGCCCAGCTCGGCGTGTTCGCGGTGACCGGCAAGGGCCTGCTGCACCTGGGCGCGGGCCGGTTCGAGGAGGCCGCCGAGGTCTTCGACCTCGTGGCCGACGCCACCATCGTGGTCGAGCCCGGCTGGCTCTGGTGGCAGGCGGACTACATAGAGTCACTGGCCCGGGCCGGCCGGATCGCCGACGCCAAGCACCAGTACGACGTCCTGCAGCGCCAGGCCGACGACACGGGCCGCGTCTGGCCCACGGCCGCGGCCCACCGGTGCGGGGCGCTGCTGGGCCTCGGCAACCCCGAGGAGCGCTTCGCCATGGCGCTGGACGGCTTCCGGTCCATCGGCGCGGCCTTCGAGGACGCCCGCACGCTGATGCTGCGCGGCGAGCACCGCCTGGCCGAGGGCCAGGAGGCCTCGGGCGCCCGCGACCTGGCCACGGCGCGGTCGATGTTCGACCGCCTCGGCGCCCGGTCCTGGAGCGAGCGCACCTCGTCCGCCCGGGGCGAGGCCGGGTCCCGCGCCCGCTCGCTGGCCTCCCGGCTGACCGACGCCGAGCTACGGGTCGCCCTGGCCGTGGGCCACGGGATGTCCAACCGCCAGGCCGCCGAGCAGCTGTTCGTGAGCGTCAAGACGGTGGACTTCCACCTGCAGGGCATCTACCGCAAGCTGGGCGTCCGCAACCGCACCCAGCTGGCCGCGATCGTCCTGTCCAGCTCGACGACTGCGGCCTAGCGGTCAGCGGCGCACGCCGCGGTTCCAGACGCGGGCGAAGTCGTCGCTCGTGCGGCAGTTGACGACGTAGGCGCCCGCCACCGCGACGGGGGCGCGGTCGTACAGCTCGCCCACCTGGACGAGGCTGACCATGTCGAAGCGGTTGCGGACCGCGGTCACGGCCCGCAGCTCGCCGCCCCGGGGCTGGCCGGTCACGATGCCGAGGGACACGCCGTCATCGTCGGGCACCATGTTGACCAGCGCCGGCAGCCCGGGGTCGTCGGTCGACGCCTCCACCCCGGCCAGCAGGTCGAGGATGGCCGCGCCCGCGTCCGTCCCCCGCTCGCACACCGCCCCGACACCGCTGGTGGTGGCGAAGCGCAGCGGGAACCCGGCATCGCAGGCGGCGACGCACAGCGAGGCCGCCACCCGGACCGCGTCCTCGAACGACTCGCGCGAGTAGGGGGCGGCGCTGGTGTCGAGCACCACCATCATGCGCGGCTCGTTGGGCACCACGTTGTGGCGGACCATCAGCTGGCCGGTGCGGGCGGTCGAGCGCCAGTGGATGAGGCGCAGGTCGTCGCCGGGCACGTACTCGCGCAGCGAGTGGAAGGCGATGCCGCCCTGGGGCGAGGCCAGCGACGTCGGGCCGTCCATGTCCCGGGCCCGGCCGGTCGGGACCGGCTCGACCTCGTGCACCCGGGGGTGGACGGCCAGCACCGAGCGGGTCCCGTGGTCCCGGGCCACCAGCACCAGGCGCAGCGGATCGGAGCGGGCCATGGTCAGCGGGCCGACCAGGTGCAGGCCGCGCCGGTCGGTGGGCAGGTCGTAGGTCACGGTGGTGGAACCACCGCGGGCCAGGCTCGGCAGCCGCACCCCGACCCGGCGCCGGCCCACCCGCTCGGTGGCCAGCAGGGGCGGGCTGCGATGGGCGCCCGCGTTGACCAGGTGCAGGACCGCCACCGCCCGCTCGCCCTCCCGCACCCGGGGCGGGGTGATCTCGCGGGTGGCGATGAGGTCGGGCCGGCGCAGCAGCCACCACAGCGAGGCCGCCAGCGCCAGCAGGCAGCCCACGCCGAGGGCCATGAGCTCGGGCCAGTGGGTCGCGGCGCCCAGCGCCAGCAGCAGCGGCCCCGCGACCGCCGCGACCTTGCCCGACCCGGTCAGCACTTCAGGCCCGGGCCCGGTCCTGGGGCACGGGGACCGCCGAGAGGATGTTGTCGAGCAGCGCCTCGGGCGTGTGCCCCTGGAGCTGGGCCTCGGGCCGCAGGATCATCCGGTGGGACAGGACGTTGGGCGCGACCTGCTTGACATCCTGAGCGGTCACGAAGGGCCGCCCGCTGGCGGCGGCCACGGCCTGCGCGGCGATGGCCACGCCCAGGCTGCCGCGGGGGCTCACGCCCAGGCGCAGCTCGGGCATCCGGCGGGTGGCCGACACCACCGCCACGATGTACTCCTGCAGCACCGGCGCCACGTAGACCTGGTGGGCCACCATCATCATCTGGCGCATCTCGTCCACGCTGAGCACCGAGCTGAGCTGCTCGGGGGCGTAGCCGCGGATGCGGTTCTCGACGATCTCGCGCTCGGCGGCCGCCGCGGGGTAGCCGACCTCGATGCGCATGAGGAAGCGGTCGAGCTGGGCCTCGGGCAGCCGGTAGACGCCCTCGTGCTCGACCGGGTTGGAGGTCGCCATGACCAGGAAGGGGTGGGCGACGGGATAGGTGGTGCCGTCCACGGTGACCTGGCGCTCGTCCATGACCTCCAGCAGCGCCGACTGGGTCTTCGGCGAGGCCCGGTTGATCTCGTCGGCCAGCACGACGTTGGCGAACACGGGGCCGGGCCGGAACTCGAACTGCCGGGTGCGGTCGTCGTAGACCTGCACGCCGGTGACGTCGGTGGGGAGCAGGTCGGGGGTGAACTGGATGCGGCGCATCGTGGCGCCGATCGAGCTGGCCACCGCCTTGGCCAGGGAGGTCTTGCCGACACCGGGCACGTCCTCGATCAGGAGGTGCCCCTCGGCGAACATGCACACCAGGGCGGCCCGAACGACCTCGGGCTTGCCCCTGATGAACGTCTCGACGTTGCGGGCCAGGGTCTCGTAGCGGTCGGCGAACCACTCGACCTGGCCCGCGGCGCCGTTACCGGAGGGATCCATCGTGCCAGCATGCGCTGGGTTACCCGGGCGTCACACCAGGCGAATTCCCGGTTCGGAACCGGGGAATCTCCCGGGGCGATCCGGCCTCGCCACAGGCACGCTCGATGGTGAAATGCGTGATCATTGCTGCGACGAGATGCGCCGCCACCTCGAAGTAGGCGATGTTCCGGCGGCAGCCGCCGCGCCGGGGCGTCACGTCGTCTACGACACGGTGTTCGACGAGTACTGCCTGGTCCGGGAGGGCGGCCTCGACGCCGCGCCCATCAGCCACTGCCCCTGGTGCGGGTCGGGGCTGCCGGAGTCCAAGCGGGACCTGTGGTTCGCGGAGCTGGCGCAGCGAGGGTTCACGGCCGACGATCCCGGGCTGGACGAGGCCTTCCGCACCGACGCCTGGTGGCGCCAGGGCCTCCCGCTGCTGGGTGAGGCCTCGCCGGGCGACCCGCTCGGCGACGCCTGGTCGTGACCTACGCCACCGGCATCGACATCGGCACCACGTTCAGCGCGGCGGCGACGTGGCGTGACGGCCGCGCCGCCACGGTCGCGCTGGGCGACCGGGCCGCGACCGTGCCGTCCGTCCTGTTCCTGCGGGAGGACGGCGTCATGCTGGTGGGCGAGGCCGCGGTCCGCCGGGCCGTGTCCGAGCCCCTGCGGGTGGTGCGCGAGTTCAAGCGCCGGGTCGGCGACTACGTGCCCGTCGTGCTGGGCGACCGGCACTTCAGCGCCGCCGAGCTCACCGCCCAGGTGGTCCGGTGGGTGGCGGGCAAGGTGGCGGAGCGGGAGGGCGGCCCGCCGGACTACGCGGTCCTGACCCATCCCGCCTCGTGGGGTCAGCACCGGTTGTCGCTGCTCGCCGACGCGGCCGCGGCCGCGGGGCTGCCCCGCGCCGGCCTGCTGCCCGAGCCGGTGGCCGCCGGCCTCTACTACGCGTCGCAGCAGCGGGTCCCGGCCGGGGCGCTCATCGCCGTCTACGACCTGGGCGGCGGCACGTTCGACGCCACCCTGCTGCGCAAGACGGCCACGTCCTTCGAGATCATCGGCGCGCCCCGGGGTGACGACCGGCTCGGCGGCGTGGACATGGACGAGATGGTGTTCGACCACGTCGTGCGGTCCATGGGGCCGAGCTGGCCGGACGTGGCCGACGACGACGCCGTGGGCATGGCGGCGCTCGCCCAGGTGCGGGCGGCCGCCGTGGACGCCAAGGAGGCGCTGTCGTCGGACACCCAGGCGACGGTCCCTGTGGTGCTGCCCGGCTGCTCGGGCGAGGTGCTGATCTCCCGGCCGGAGCTGGAGCGCATGGTGGCGCCGGTGGTCCTGCGGACCGTCGACCTGGTCCGCCAGGTGTGCAGCACGGCCGACGTGGCCCCTGACGAGCTCGACGCGGTGCTGCTGGTCGGCGGGGCCAGCCGGATGCCGCTGGTCTCGGAGCTGGTGACCAACGAGCTGGGCCGGCCCGTGGTGGTGGACGCGCACCCCAAGTACGCGGTGTGCCTGGGCGCGGCGATCGCCGCCGCCGCCCGTCTGGAGGGCCGGGCCGAGGCCCCGGCCGCGCCCCCTCCTCCCCCGCCGCCCCCGGTGCTCACGCCCGCCGAGCCCGACGCCCCCGTCGCCATCGCCGTCGACCTGGACCGGGCGGCGCTGACCGGCGCCAGCGACATCACCCTGCCCCGGTCCCGGCGCCTGCAGCCCCTGGCCCCGCTGACGCTGACCGACCACGACGACAAGCTCGTGGTCCGCATCGGCGGGGAGGGCAGCCAGGGCCGCCGGGAGCAGGGCCGGGTGGCGGTCATGGCGGTGGCGGCCGCGGCGGTGGTGGCGGTGGTCCTGGCCGCGGTCGTGGCCTTCGGGCCAGGCTCGGGCAGCGGCTCGTCCGGCGCCGACCCCGACGATCCCAGCACGGTGACCACGGCCGCGGCGCCGGCCGATCCCGCGGGCACGGTCCGGCTGGCCGGTGGCCCGGTCCCGGCGGCGGCCGCCCCCGAGGCCATGCTCGGTGCCACCGCCCTGGACGGCTCGCACCTCGTGGCGGTGGGCACCGTGGGCGCGAACCGGCCGGCGGCGTGGGAGTCGGTCGACGCCGGCGCCACCTGGTCCCCGGCCTGGACCGGCGAGGCGGGCACCGCGTCGGGTGTCGCGGCGGGACCGGCGGGCCTGGTGGCCGTGGGCTGGACCGGCGGCGAGGACGAGGCCGGCGGCGCCGGCCAGGCCGCGGTGTGGCGCTCGCCCGACGGCTCGGCCGGCGGCTGGCAGCCGGTGGCGGCCAGCGGCCTGGAGGGGGCCGCGGCCCTGCACGACGTGGTGGCGGACGGGGCGGGACTGGTGGCGGTGGGCCGCGACGTCAACGACGACGCGGACGACGGCGACGGCGGCGTCTGGCGCTCGGACGACGGCGAGACCTGGCGGCGGGCGGCCACCGCCGGGCTGGGCGGTCCCGGGCGCCAGGAGCTGCACCGGCTGATCCGCCTGGCCGACGGCCGCTGGCTGGCCCTGGGCCGCCAGATGCGCGGCGCCCAGATGACCCCGGCCGTGTGGACCTCGCCCGACCTGTCCACGTGGACCGAGGCGGACGGGCATCCCTCGGACGGCGCCGGGGTCCCCAGCGTCTGGGGGCTGGCCGTGCTGGACGGCGGCGCGGTGGTGGCGGCCGGCTCGACGCCGGGCCTCCCGGGCGACCCCGCGGGTGCGGAGACGGCCCTGTGGCTGGCCGAGCCCGACGCCCTCGGCCGCTGGCGCCCGCTCGACCGCACCCCCGACAGCCTGGGCGCAGGCCCCGGCGACCAGCAGATCCGCGCCCTGGTCCGGGCCGGGGGCGGGACGGTGGCGGTGGGCCTCGACGGCGACGCCGCCGCCGGCTGGGCCCTCACGATCACCCGCTGATCGGCCGCTCTTCGCCGCCTGTTTGCCCGATCGGGCGGGATTTCGCGCCCTCGGGCATGCCCGTTGAGCGGACGTTGAGTGCCCGTGAAGGCACGGATGCGATTGTCATCGGGCACGGCCGGGGAAAGTCGATCCAAGATTGGAGTTCGGGTGTCTGTTCGCATCCCTGTCCTGGTCCACGCTGACGATCCGGTGTCCCGCTCCGGCGTCGAGGCTCAGCTCCGTGGGCAGCCCGGCATCGAGGTCCGCCTGCACGACGCAGGCCTCCCCGGCGACAGCACGGTCGCCGTCGTGGTGGTCGACGAGGTCGACGAGGTCGCGGCCCAGTCCATCCGGGCCCTCGGCCGCTCCGGCGTCCAGCGCGTGCTGGTCGTGGCCGGCCGGCTCGACGACGCCGCGGTCCTCACGGTCACCGAGGCCGGCGCCTGCGGCCTGCTGCGCCGCGCCGACGCCGTGCCCGAGCGGCTCGTCCCCGCCATCCAGGCCGCCGCCGCCGGCGACGGCACCGTGCCCCCCGACCTGCTCGGCCGCCTGCTCCAGCAGATCGGCCGGCTGCAGCGCCAGGTGCTCCATCCCCGGGGCCTCACCTTCGGCGGGCTCACCGACCGCGAGGTCCGGGTCCTCAAGCTCGTGGCCGACGGCTGGGACACCTCGGAGATCGCCGACAACCTGTCGTACTCCGAGCGCACCGTGAAGAACATCATCCACGACGTCACCAGCCGCCTCCAGCTGCGCAACCGCTCGCATGCGGTGGCCTACGCGCTGCGCCAAGGCCTGATCTGACGCCCGCCGCCAGGGGCCCCGGCCCCCGAAGCGCCAGCGGGCCGTCAGCGAAGCCCTACCCGCCCCACTCCCCCGATAGGTAGGTAGACTACCTATCTAGGTGAGTGTGTAGGCTACCTACCTACGGGGCGGGAGCGGGTCTCAGGCGATGGCTTCGTCGCCGACGCCCAGCTCGCGGAGCATGGCGTGGTAGCGCTCGGTGCTGCGGGTGGCGGCGGCGCGGTCGCCGGTGCGCTCCTGGGCGTCGACCAGGAGGCGCCACAGGCCGTCGTGGTAGCGGTCGATGTCGAGGCCGCGGGCACAGGCGGCGGCCGCGATGTCGTGGCTGCCGACGCCTAGGGCCGTCTCGGCCACCAGCAGGGCGACCTCGGTGGCGTCGGACGCGGCCTGGCGGCGTAGCTCGACCACCCAGTCGGCCGGGCCCGCCTCGGGGAGCAGGTCGCCGCCGTAGGCGACCAGGGCCCGGTCGCCGGCGTCGAGGACCATCGCCTCGTCGCCCGATCGGGCGGCCTCGCGGGCCTCGTCGCGGGCGGCGGCGAACACGGCCACGTCGGCGCAGGCCACGTCGGGCAGGGCCAGCACGTAGGCCGGGCCCTCCCGGCGGACCAGCGCGCCGCCGCCGGGCCGGTGGTCGTCCAGCAGCCGGCGCACCGACGAGATCGCCACCTGGAGGTTGCGCTTGCCCGAGGCGGCGTCCATGTCCGGCCACAGCGCCTCGACGAGGCTCTCGGCGTGGACCGGCCGCCCGCCGTAGGCGGCCAGCAGGTGGAGGGCCGAGCGGGCCCGCGGCTTCACCGCCGAGACGTCGACCGGGCGGCCGTCCAGCTCCAGCTGGAACCCGCCGAGGCAGCGGACCCGGAGGCCGGGGCCGGTGTCGCGCGCCGGTCGCGGCGCCACCGCGGCCACCGTCACCCCGGCCGGGAGGACCGGCACGTCCACACCCCAGCGGAACCGCAGGGCCTCCGCCCGCGCCGCCAGCTCCCGGGCCTCGTCACCGGGGGCCAGCTCGGCCTGGACCATGATCGCCCACACCTGGGCGCCGGGGACCTCGGCCAGCGCCGCGTCCCGCTCGGCCGCCCGGGCCACCTCGGCCGCCCGGCTGTCACCGGCCCGGGCCATGGCCGTCGCCAGCCACGCCCGGCACCAGGGCTCGATCGCCCCGGCCTCCAGGCGCCGCAGCCGGTCGCACAGGCCCACCAGCTCGCCCACGGGCGAACCGCCGGTGGTCAGCGATCCGAGCACGGCGAAGAACCGCCCGGCCACCCCGCCCCAGGGGTCTCCCTGGGCCTCGCACTCGCCGGCCAGCTCCAGGGCGCGGGACCAGCCGTCGCCCCCGGCCAGCCCGGCGGCGCCCCGGGCCAGGGCGGACAGCCACGGCACGTCGGCCAGCTCGACCAGCTCGGCCAGGTCGTCCAGCTCGCCCCCGACCGGCCGCGCCGCCAGCGCGTGCACCGCGGTGAGGGCCAGCCGGGCCGCAGCCGACGTCGGCAGGGGCACCTCGGGATCGTCCGCCAGCCCCCCGAGCAGCTGCGACGCCTCGGTGAGCCGCCCGGCCAGCGCGGTGCCGACCGCCACGACCAGGGCGTCGCCCACGATCTCGGCGGCCCCGGCCCCGTTCTCCCGGGCGTCGGGCGGCTCCGGGTCGGTCTCGACGCCCGCCACCACGGCGGCGGACACGATGCTGCCCCCGAGGGCCAGCGCGGCCCGGGGCCGCTCGGCGACGGCCTGGACCGGCCGGGTGCGCACCACCGACCGCAGCCGGCCCGCCCAGCCGGACGGCCCGGGCGCCGTGGGGTCGAGCCAGGCCACGATCGCGGCCCGCTCCCGGCGGCAGATCTCGCGCGCCGCGGTGCCGACGGCCAGGGTCTCGGCCCGCTGGTAGAGGTCGAGGGCGGTCGCCAGGCGCCCGCTGGCGGCGGCGCGGCGGGCCGTGGCCATCATGACCCAGGGGTCCTCCTCGACCAGCCCGGCGGGCAGCCAGTCCAGCCACGACTTCTCGTCGTCGGCCAGCTCGGCGCCCCCCGTCGCCACCACCCGGCCCACCGAGGCCCAGTCGCCCGACCAGCAGTAGGCGCGCAGGGCGTCCATCAGCCAGCCGCCGTCCTCCAGCAGGGCGGCCGCCCGCCGGCCCCACTCCTTGGCCTGGCGCTCGCCGTCCCGCTCGACCAGCCGGGTCTCGAGGTAGGCCCGGAAGACCTCGTGGTAGCGGTAGACCGGCTCGTCCTCGTCCAGCCGGGTGACGAAGACCTGGCGGGCCTCGAGCTCGGCCAGGAGCCGGGGGGCGTCGTGGCGCTCCCGCAGGCTGTTGCACAGGGCCGGGGTCAGCCGGCCGAGCACGCTGGTGTCGATCAGGAAGCCGCGCTGCTCGTCGGGCAGCTCGTCGAGCACGTTGCCCGACAGGTACTCCCGGATGAGCTTGGACCGGGCGGGCAGCGCGGCCACGGCCCGGCGCCGCTCGCTGGTGTGCTTGCCCCTAGTGGCGAGGTGGAACAGCTGGAGGCCGGCGGCCCAGCCCTCCAGGCCCCGGGCCAGGCGGGCCAGGTCGGCGGGCGGGAGCGGCTCGCCGTAGACGTCGGCGAAGAGCCGCTCGACCTCCCAGGACCGGAAGCGCAGGTCGTCGTGGCCGATCTCGCCCAGCTCACCCGACACCCGCAGCCGCGACAGGTTCCAGTCCGGGGCCTGGCGGCACGTGGCGGCCACGGCCAGCCAGGGCGGCGCCAGCTCCACGAGCCGCCCCAGCGCGGCCTCGGCGGGCGTGCCCGCCACGACGTGCAGGTCGTCCAGTGCCAGCATGACCCGCTCGGCCGACACCCGCTCCAGCGCCTCGGCGGCCTGCTCGGCGGACGTCCACGCCCCGCCGGCCTGGCCGTCGAGCGAGGGCACGACGCTGGCCAGCGCCTGGGCCAGGTGGCCGAGCAGCGTGGCTTCCCGCCGGTCGCCGGCATCGAGCCGGTACCAGGCGGTCGGCAGGGTCAGGCCCGCGGTGTACTGGGCCAGCAACGTGGTCTTGCCGCAGCCGGCCGGCCCGGTGACCAGGACCAGCCGGTGATCGCCCGCCGCGGTCAGCGACCGCAGCAGCCGCTCCCGGGGCAGCGCCCGCACCTGGGGCGGCCGCATCCGGGCCCGCGGCACGGCTCCGGGCGGCACGTGACCGTCGCCCTCGTGAGTGGGAGTTCCGCCTGGTGACTCCATTCCGCCTCCGCGCACGCGCCTGAGCCGCGGTCAACCCCCCGGCGTCAGACTATCCCCAATGATGGCCTAGAGAACTTCGGAGTCCTCGTCGCCCCCGGATGCAGGAATCTCCGCGACAAGACTGTCGAAGGGCGCCGCGCCCGCTCGTCGTAGTAGGTGACCGGGCGAGGTTCGCCCGGCCCGAAGGGAGCCACGATGCAGTACCTCGCACTGTTGGGATCCGACGAGTCCCAGGTCAGGCCGGGCACGCCCGAGGCCGACGCCCGCCGGGACGGCCACATGCGCTTCGGCGAGCTGGCAGCCGGTTCCATCCGGGGCGGCGCGGCCCTCCAGGAGGCCCACACGGCCGCCACCATCCGCCCCGGTGACGGTGGCCCGCTGGTCACCGACGGTCCGTACACCGAGGTCACCGAGGCCATCGGCGGGTTCTACGTGCTGGAGACCGAGACCCTGGACGACGCCATCGAGCTGGCCAAGGAGATCCCCACCGCCACCGCCGGCTTCGTGACGCTGCGCCCGCTGGCGGGCTGGTGGCCGTACGACCACACCCAGACCGGCCAGCGCTTCCTGGCCATGGCCTACGGCAAGGAGACCCCCACCGACCAGCCCGGCACCCCCGAGTGGGAAGCGGCGGGCGCGGCCCACATGGCCTTCGTGGCCGGCCTGGGGGACGCGGTGCTGGCCGGCGGCGCCCTCCACCCCGGCACCATGGCCACGACGGTCCAGGTGCGGGACGGCGACGTCGTCGTCACGGACGGCACCGTGGGCGAGGCGGCCGAGCTGGCGGCACCCCTGTACATGTTCCAGGCCGCCGACCGGGACGCGGCCGTCGAGCTGGCCAAGGGCATCCCCAACGAGCCCGGGCACGCCATCGAGGTGCGCCCGGTGTGGGAGATCGGCTGACGGCGCACCCCGACCCCGCCGCGGCGGCGGCCGCCGAGCGGGCGTTCCGGGAGGAGTCCGGGCGGGCGCTGGCCACGCTCGCCCGGCTGCTCGGCGACCTGGGCGCGGCCGAGGACGCGGTCCAGGAGGCGTTCGTCGAGGCGCTGCGCACCTGGCCCGAGCGCGGCATCCCGGACCGGCCCGGGGCGTGGATCACCACCACCGCCCGCAACCGGGCCATCGACCGGGCCCGGCGCGAGGCCGGCCGGGGTGCCCGCGAGCAGGCGGCGGCGCCACCCTCCCCCGTGGCGCCGCCCTCCGAGCCCGAAGTGGAGCCCGTGGACGACGACCAGCTGCGCCTGATCTTCACCTGCTGCCACCCTGCGCTCGCGCCCGCGGCCCAGGTGGGGCTGACGCTGCGGCTGGTGTGCGGGCTGCAGACGGCCGAGATCGCCCGGGCCTTCCTCCAGCCCGAGCCGACGGTGGCCCAGCGGCTGAGCCGGGCCAAGGCCAAGATCCGCACCGCGGCGATCCCGTTCCGGGTGCCGCCCGCCCACCTGCTCCCCGAGCGCCTGCCGTCCGTGCTCGCCTGCGTCTACCTCGTGTTCACCGAGGGCTACTCGGCCACCGGCGGCGACGCGCTGATCCGCCGGGAGCTGTGCGACGAGGGCATCCGCCTGGCCCGCCTGGTGGTCGGGCTCATGCCCGACGAGCCCGAGGCCCGGGGAGTGCTGGCGCTGGTCCTGCTCCAGGACAGCCGGCGCACCGCCCGCCTCTCCCCGACCGGCGACCTGGTGCTGCTGGAGGACCAGGACCGGGGGCGCTGGGACCGTGACCGCATCACCGAGGGCCTGGCGCAGCTGGAGCGGGCCTGGCGCCTGGGCTCGCCGGGCCCGTACCGCCTGCAGGCGGCCATCGCCGCCGAGCACGCCCGGGCCACGACGTGGGCAGCGACCGACTGGGCCCGCATCGCCGAGCTGTACGCCGCGCTGGCCGAGCGGGCGCCCTCGCCGGTGGTGGAGCTCAACCGGGCGGTGGCCGTGGCGTTCGCCGACGGCCCCGAGGCCGGTCTGGCCATCCTCGACGCGGTGGCCGCCGACCCCCGCCTGGCCCGCGGCCACCAGCTTCCGGCCACCCGCGCCGACTTCCTGCGCCGCCTGGGCCGCGCCGGGGACGCAGCCGCCGCCTACCGCATCGCGCTGGGCCGGGCCCGGACCGCGCCGGAGCGGGCGTTCCTGACCCGGCGGCTGGACGAGGTCAGCCGTCCCCGTCCAGCAGGGCCAGCACCTCATCCACGCTGAGCGATCCGGGCGGGCGGCCCTCGGCCGCGAACTGGACGGCGAGTCGCTGGAACAGCTCGTTGGCCGGTGCGGGGACGCCGTGGAGCCGGCCCAGCAGGACGATCTCGCCGTTGAGGTAGTCGGCCTCGATGCTGCCCTGGCCCCGGGCCAGGCTCTGCCACGAGGAGCCGCCCTCCCGCCGGACCCCCTCGATCGGCTTCATCCGGAGCAGCTCGCCGCGGCGCTCCCGGTCCTCGTCCCCCGACACCGGGTCGATGCCTGCGGCGGTCAGCACCGCGGCGCCCTCCTCCATGACCCGGCCGTACAGCGGGCCGCGCCGGGCCTCGCCCCCGCACACCGCCTCGACCGCGTTGCCCAGGTTCAGCAGCAGCTTGCGGTACTTCCAGCGCATGATGTCGTCCCGGGCCACCGAGGAGAAGTTCGCCCCCGAAAGCGCCTCGGCCAGCGCGGTGGCGGTGGCGTCCACCCCGCTGGGGTAGCGGCCCAGGTCCAGCAGCCCGCTGAGCCCGGCCGAGTGGCACAGGACCACCCCCGGCTCCAGGTGGGTGGCGGGCAGCATCACCGACACGCCGTACACGTCGGGGAACGCCCGCAGCGCCTTGCGCTCGTTCTCCACCCCGTTCTGGGCGCACACGACCGCCACGCCCTCGGGCGCGGCCTGCCGGAGGCCCTCCAGCGCCGCCTCGGTGTGCTGGCCCTTCATGGCCAGGACCACGGCGTCGCCGGCGACCGGCTTGGCCTCCGCGGGCGTGGCGACGGCGGGGATGGCGAGCGTGACCGTCTCGGCCGGTGCGGCCAGCGTCAGCCCCCGCTCCTGCAGGGCCCGGAGGTGCTCACCGCGCGCGATCAGGGTCACATCGTGGCCTGCCTGGAACAACCGGCCGCCGATGACGCCTCCGACGGCACCAGCTCCGTAGATGATGAAGCGCATGTAAACAGCCTGCCTTACTCCGACTAACGTTCGCTTTAGCACGAAGGGGGAACGTGATGGGGGTATCGCAGCATGCCGCCAGGCCGGCTCTCGTCCTGGCGCTGATCCTCGCGGCCTGCTCCGGTGGAGGTGGCGGCGGCAAGGCCGCCGACGATGCCGGACCGGCCACCACCACTACCACCGAACCGGTGGCCCTGCCGTCCGACTACCAGGGCTATACCAGCGCCGTCTACGGCGACGACGCCAACTGGCTGTGCGAGCCCGGCCGGGCCGGCGACGCCTGCGGGCAGGACCTGGACGCCACCGCCGTCGAGCCCGACGGCACCACCGAGGTGATGGCGCACCAGCCCTCGGATGACCCGGGCATCGACTGCTTCTACATCTACCCGACGGTCTCGCGCGACCCGGGCACGAACAGCGACATGGCCATCGGTCCCGAGGAGACCAACGTCGTCTACAACCAGGCCGCCCGCCTCAACTCGACGTGCCGGGTGTTCGCCCCCATGTACCGCCAGGTGACGCTGGCCATGATCGGCGGCGGCGGGCCGCAGCCCGCGCCCGGGGTCTCACCCTTCGGCATGGCCTACGGCGACGTGGTCGACGCCTTCAAGGACTACATCGCCAACAGGAGCGACGGCCGCGGCTTCGTCCTCATCGGCCACTCCCAGGGCGCGGGGCTGCTGTCCCGGCTGATCCAGGACGAGATCGACGACGAGCCCCTGCTGCGCGACCGGCTGGTGGCCGCCTACCTGCTGGGGTTCCCGCTGCACGTCCCCGAGGGCAAGGTCGTCGGGGGCGACCTCGCCAACATCCCGCTGTGCGAGGCCAAGGACCAGACCGGCTGCGTGGTCTCCTACGAGTCCTACCGGTCCACCCAGCCGCCGATGCCCGACGGGTTGTTCGGGCGCGGCAACGACGTCGGGCCCGCGGCGTGCGTCAACCCGGCCGCCCTGTCCGGCGGGTCGGGCACGCTGCACCCCTACTTCCTGGCCTCCAACTCCCAGCCGTTCACCGACGCGGCCCGGGACGGCGAGATCACCACG
>DATBGF010000588.1:0-5146 GCA_036558145.1 Acidimicrobiales bacterium | reverse complement strand
TCGTCCAGGTCGGCGTCGAGCAGGGCCTCATCCTCGCGATCGTCGCCTCGATCGTGATCCACCTGCGCCACTCGTACCAGCCGCACAACTCCCTGCTCGTGGTCGACGACCGCGGCCGGCCCCGGGCTCAGCGGGTCACCTACGACGCCCGCACCCTCCCCGGCCTGGTCGTCTACCGGTTCAATGCCGGCCTCTACTTCGCCAACGCCAACCACCTGCTCAACGACGTGAACGGGTTCGTGGCCAACGCCGAAGCCAATGCCGAGGGCGCCGGCCTGGCGTGGTTCTGCATCGACGGCGCGGCCATGGCCGACTGCGACTACACCGGGGCCGAGGTGCTCAAGCAGGCCCACGCCACGCTCGACGAGCACGGCATGAAGCTGGTGTTCACCGAGATGCTCCACGAGGTCGAGGTCGAGTTCGACACCTTCGGCCTGACCGCGGCGTTCGGGCCCGACGCCTTCTTCCCCACGGTCGTGGACGTGATCGCGGCGTTCGAGAGCCGCGACACGGAGAGATCCCCGGACTGACCTCGCCGGCGGGAGGACCGGTCGGCGGCCTTCCGGCGATCGCGGGGGCGTGGGAGATCGCACGGACCTGCCGGCCCGCGTCCTCGTGGTGGACGACGACCACGCCGTGCGGGACGCCGTCGTGCACGCGCTCGACGCGGCCGGCTACACGACCGCGGCGTGCGGGTCCCCGGAGCGAGCCGTGGAGATGGTCGGGGAGCAGCGGTCGGACCTCGTGGTGCTGGAGATGGTGCTGGACGGCGAGGTGGTCGGCCTGGAGCTGGGCCGGCGGCTGCGCCGCCAGGCCGACGTGTCGCTGGTGTTCGCCACCCGCCACACCGACGTCGACGACCGGTTGGCCGCGTTCGAGGCCGGGGGCGACGACTACCTCGTGAAGCCGTTCCGGGTCGAGGAGCTGGTGCTGCGGGTGCGGGCGGTGTTGCGCCGGACCGGGCGCACGGCCCGCGACGCGCTGGTGGTCGGGCGCCTCGCGGTCGACGAGGGGGCGCGCCGGGTGCTGTTCGCGGGGACGGAGGTCGCCGTCGGTGCCCGGGCGCTGGACCTGCTGGCGGCGCTGGCCCGCAACGCCGGCCAGGTCGTGTCCAAGGCGCGGCTGCTGGACCTGGTGTGGGGCTCGGAGGCGGTGGACACCAACCTCGTCGAGGTGCACATCAGCAGCCTCCGCCGGCGTCTCGGCCCTGGCGCCGCGGGGCTGATCCGCACCGTGCGGGGGGTGGGCTACATGCTCGACGACGACTCGCCGGCCGGCCGCCCCGGCGCTACCTGAAGCGGCTTCAGGAGCTGTTCCGCCGCTCGGCGGGGGCCGTTGGGGGCCGGTTCACCGAGGCGTTCCGGCGAGGCCACGTGGGGTTCCTAGGTTCCGACGGACCGACCGCGTGACACAGGAGGCCCACGATGACGGACGCCCGGAGCCCGCTGGACCGCAGGCGATTCCTGCAAGGCGCCCTCGGCGCCGCCGGGGCCGGACTGGCCCTGTCCGGACCGTTCACCGCCCTCGGCGCCCGGGTGGCGGGCGCCACCGGGGCCAGGCCACCCGCCGGCGACGGCGGCTACGGACCGCTGTTCCCGGTGAAGGACCAGGCGACCGGCCTCGAGCTGCTCCGCCTGCCGCGGGGCTTCGAGTACATGAGCCTCGGGTGGACCAACGACGCGATGTCCGACGGCTCGCCCACGCCGAGCAGCCACGACGGCATGTGCGCGTTCCGCGACGGCGACGTGGTGCGCCTGGTCCGCAACCACGAGCGGGGCGTGGGCACCCCGTTCGCCTCGGCGGGCGCGACCTACGATCCGCAGGCGAGCGGCGGCACCACCTCGCTGGTGTTCCACCCCGACCGCGGGGAGCTGCTCGACGTCCACGCCAGCCTCAGCGGCACGATCCGCAACTGCGCGGGCGGCAACAACGCCGGCAACGCCTGGCTCTCCTGCGAGGAGACCACCGACATCGTCAACGGGACCCGCCACGGCTACATCTTCCGGGTCCCGATCACCGGCGAGTCGAGCGCCGAGCCGATCATCGGCATGGGCCGGTTCTCGCACGAGGCCAACGCCACCGACCCCGCGACCGGCATCGTCTACGAGACCGAGGACTCCGGCAGCTCGGCCCTCTACCGCTACGTGCCCACCGACCCGGCGGACCTCGCCGCCGGCGGGGTGCTGCAGGCCATGGCGCTCGACGGCACCGCCGACACCCGACTGTGGGACACGGGGACGAGCGCGGCGGCCTCCTGGGTCGTCGTCGACTCGCCCGACTACGGGCCCGGCGAGCTCTCGCCGTGGCAGCAGGCGCAGGCCAAGGGCGCGGCCCGCATCGTGCGGGGCGAGGGTGCCTGGTACGGCAGCGGCCTCATCTACATGATCTCCACCAGTGGTGGCGCCTCGGGCCAGGGCCAGGTCTTCGCCTACGACCCGGTGGCCTCCACGTTCACGTGCGTGTTCGCCTCGCCGTCGTCCGACGTGCTCAACAACCCGGACAACGTGACCGTCAGCCCGCGCGGCGGCCTCGTGCTGTGCGAGGACGGGAGCGGCCTGGAGTACCTCCACGGCCTGACGCCCGACGGCCAGATCTTCCGCTTCGCCGAGAACGCCATCGTGCTGCCGCCCGAGTTCGAGCAGACGAAGGGCTACTCGGGCGACTTCACCGGCTCGGAGTGGGCCGGCGCCACGTTCGAGCCGAAGCGGGGCAACTGGCTCTTCGTCAACATCCAGAGCCCCGGGGTCACCTTCGCCATCACCGGTCCCTGGCGCAAGGGCGCCCTCTGAGGGTGGGGGAGCGCGGCTAGCGCTCGTGCCGGAGCTCGGCGGTGCGGGTCCAGCGGGTCGTGTCGAGCGTCAGCGTCGCCGGGCCGTCGTGGAGGTCCACGGTGCCGGCGCCCGGCGCCACCTCGCCGAACGGGTTGGACGACCGCGCCGTCGTGTGGAGCGGCACGTCCTGGCCCGCAGCGGTGAGCGGGCCCGTCGAGCCGAACGTGATCAGGCCCTGGGTCGGTGACTCGTACTGCACGTCGAAGCCGCCCGGGAGGCCGTCGGCTCCCGGCGGGCGGGCCGCGACGGACAGCGAGGCCGACGTCACCGCGGTGGCGAAGGCGTCGAAGCTCTGCCACTCGCCCGCGTCGCCCACCTGGACGATCCAGGCGTCGTCGGCGCCGCCCGGGGCCACCAGGTCGAACGGGGCGGTCAGGCCGTTGGTGAAGGTCACGGCCGGATCGTGGGTGCGCCACTGCGTCGGCCGCCAGGACCACAGCGCCACGTAGCCGTCGCCCTTGCGGCCCAGCGTCCAGCTCCCGACCTGGCGCACCTCGTCGAACCGCTCGGTCGGGAAGTACGCGTGCGTGTAGGGCAGGTAGGAGAACGCCTGGAGCGGTCCCGGCCCCGGCGAGGCGAAGCGGGGTGCGTAGAGGTGGATGGCGGTGTCGCCCACCTGGGCGCTGCGCGGCATCGCCCCGGTCCCGGACCAGTAGAGGTCGGCGTCGACCCAGCGGTCGCCCGGCCGGGGCTCGTTCCCGGGCAGCGTCGTGAACACAACGGCGTCCTCGTCCAGGGTCGCCTGCCAGGCGTGGTACTGCTGGCCGAAGCACCCGGGCCGGTAGTCCTGGGCGCTCGACAGCATGGCGTGGGGGCTGCGCCACGTCACCGTGTCGACGTCGGAGAGCAGCCCGACGTTGATGAGGCACCGCAGGTCGTAGGCCAGTGATCGGGCCACCGCCGGGTCGCCGCCCGCGATGTCGACCAGCGGCTTGAACGGCTTGAACAGCTCGGTCTCGAACAGCTGGTGCTCGTCGATCGTCGCCAGCGTGGCCGGCACCGTCTGCCAGGCGGTCAGCGCGCCCCGGTCCCACCAGAACTCGATGTTCGCGGGGTCGTCGTAGGAGACGCCGGGGACGGCGGACTGCGGGTCGGTGCTGAAGGGCTGGTCGACGTCGATCGGCGCGCCCATGTGCGTGCGGTCGACGAAGGTCTCGGGACTGGTCGCCACCCGCCGGATCACCTCCGGCAGCCGGTAGCGGGTGGTGCCGGCCAGCAGCACGGCCCCGGTGTCGGTGCGGGACTGGTACGGCAGCCGCGTTGTGTCGAAGAGCAGCTTCATCGTCCCGAACACGTCCTCGTCCGTGGCGCGGCTCTTGTCCTTCATGTACGAGCGGCCGTGGGTGACGCCGTTGTTACCGCTGACCTGGTGGACGGCCAGGTCGTAGAGGAACAGGTCGAGCATGACCGCCGCCCTGCGGGCCACGTCGACCTCGCCGTACTCGGTGAGCAGCGTGAGGGCCTGGATGTCCTCCTGGTAGTAGACGTCGCTGTGCCACTCGGAGAAGCCCCACGTGGCCTTCTCGTCCAGCCACGCCTCGACCCGGGCCCGGCCGTCGGCGGCCTCGTCCTGCCCGGTCGTGCCCGTGATCGTGAAGGTCTGGTCCGGCAGCGCCCGTCCGGCCAGGTACTCGAGCGTGTGGAAGATGATGCGGTGGTTCTCGCTCCAGAACCACTTCTGGTCGACGACGCCGGCCGGGAGCGGGTCGGTGAACCAGTAGCGGAAGTTCAGGAACCGCTGCTCGATGGCCGACCGCAGCCCCGGGGTGATGTCGCGCCGGTGGCCGTACCAGATGGCGACCAGCTGCATCATGTCGAAGTCGCTGGTGTCCTGGTAGGCGTCGATCTTGGCGAACGTGGCGGCGAAGTCCTCGGGACCGATGGCCGAGGCGTCGAAGCGGAAGCGGCGGTCGCGGCCGGCGCGGGTCAGGTGGGCCAGCACGCTGGTGGGCGAGGTCGGGGTGAGCTGCTCGGTGGCGAAGCGCAGGTACTCGTCCTGGCGGTCATGCCACGCCCCGGCGTCGACGTAGCCGTGGCCGGCGCCGAGCGGACCGCCGCTGCGCCCACCCTGACCTCCGCCACCGGGCCGGCCGCCCGGCACCTGGCATGCCGCCACCGCCGTCACTCCCAAGACCATCGCCAGCACGGCCGCCACTCGTCGCACGGTCGCTCTCCCTCCCCATCGACCCCCGCCAGGGACGCTAGACGGTGGCTCACCGCGGGCGCCGGGCCTCGGCATCGGCCGCGACCTGGTCGAGCAGGTCCCAGGTCGCCTCGGCGGCCCGGTCCCAGTCGAGCGCGTCCCGGCGCTCGTC
>DATBGF010000587.1:0-9306 GCA_036558145.1 Acidimicrobiales bacterium | reverse complement strand
CGAGCGGGCCAAGGGCGCGGGGATCGAGCGCGTCGTGTTCGACCGGGGCGGCTTCCTCTACCACGGCCGGGTCGCGGCCGTGGCCGACGCCGCCCGCGAAGCAGGACTGGAGTTCTAGATGCCCAACGGACATGGAGGCGGAGGTGGCGGCGGCCGCGGTCCCCGGGACCGCCAGCCCCGCGAGCCCCGCGAGAACCCCCGCGCCTCGGGCGACGCCACGCTGCACGAGTCGCGGGTCATCAACATCAACCGCGTCGCCAAGGTGGTCAAGGGCGGCCGGCGCTTCAGCTTCACCGCCCTCGTGGTGATCGGCGACGGCAACGGCCGGGTCGGCCTCGGCTACGGCAAGGCCAAGGAGGTGCCCCTCGCCATCCAGAAGGGCACCGAAGAGGCGCGCAAGAACCTGTTCAAGGTGGCGCTGGCCGGCACGACCATCGTCCACCCCGTGGTGGGCGAGATGGGCGCCGGGCGCGTGTTCATGAAGCCCGCGGCCCCCGGTACCGGTGTCATCGCCGGCGGGGCGGCGCGCGCCATCCTGGAGGAGGCGGGCATCCGCGACGTGCTGTGCAAGTCGCTGGGCTCGTCCAACCACATCAACGTGGCCCGGGCGACGATCCAGGGCCTCAAGGCGCTCAAGCGCCCGGACGAGGTGGCCAAGCTGCGCGGCAAGTCGCCCGAGGAGCTGTTCCCCGGCGCGCTGGTCCAGGCGTACCGCGAGAGCGAGCGCTCCCGGATGGAGCCGGAGGCGGTCTGATGGCGGACATCACCGTCACCCAGGTGCGCTCGGCCATCGGCGTCAAGCCCAAGCACAAGGGCACCCTGCGCGCCCTGGGCCTGGGCCGCATCGGCAAGACCAACACGCTGCCCGACCGCCCCGAGATCCGCGGCATGATCGCCCGCGTCCCCCATCTCGTGCGCGTGATCGCGGACGAGGAGAAGTAGAGCCATGACCATCAAGGTCCACGACCTCGTGCCCGCGCCCGGCTCCACCAAGAGCCGCAAGCGGGTGGGCCGGGGCATCGGCGGCAAGGGCGGCAAGACCGCCGGCCGCGGCACCAAGGGCCAGAAGGCCCGCGGCACCGTCCCCCGCAACTTCGAGGGCGGGCAGATGCCGCTGCACATGCGCATCCCCAAGCTCAAGGGCTTCAACAACCCGTTCCGGGTCGAGTACCAGGCCATCAACCTCGACACCATCGAGGCGTCCGACCTGGACGAGATCACGCCGGAGACCCTGCACGCCAAGGGCCTGTCCCACAAGGGCGCCCTGGTCAAGGTGCTGGGCCGGGGTGAGCTCTCCCGGAAGGTGACCGTCAAGGCCCACGCCTTCTCCAAGGCGGCCGAGGCAGCCATCACCGGGGCCGGGGGTAGCGTTGAGGTGCTGCCTCTGCCGTGGGGCGATCGCCGCCCGCCGGCCAAGGGCAACCAGTTCGCGAATCGTTGACATCCAGGTAGCCACCCAGGTCCGCCGCGCGATTGCGCTCTGGCGGCCGCCACCGGCAAGACTGGCGTACTCAAGTCGCCGCTTGCGCCAGCGCCGGACCGAAGCCGCCGAAGGGGAACAATCGTGCTTTCCAGCCTGCGGAACATGTTCAGGGTCGCCGACCTTCGGAACAAGATCCTGTTCACGCTGGCGATCATCGCCCTCTACCGTTTCGGGTCCTTCGTGCCGGCGCCGGGCATCGATCTCGATGCCATCGCGTCCCTCAAGCGGCAGTCCGCGGAGTCGGGCGGCATCCTCGCCTACATGCAGCTCTTCTCGGGCCAGGGGCTGACCAACTTCGCCGTCTTCGCCCTGGGCGTCATGCCCTACATCACCAGCTCGATCATCATGCAGATCCTGACGGTGGTGATCCCCAAGCTGGAGGAGTGGCAGCAGCAGGGGGCGATCGGCCAGCGCAAGATCACCCAGTGGACCCGGTACCTGACCGTGGCCATCGCGGTGCTGCAGTCGACGGCCCTGGCGTTCCTGTTCCACAACGGCGGCGGCGGCCTGCTCGGCGGGGCCAACAACCCCACCAACATCGATGTCCTGCCCCACTTCACCCCGCCCCGGGTGCTGCTGGTCGTGCTGGTGCTCACCGCGGGCACGGCCCTGCTGATGTGGATGGGTGAGGTCATCACCCAGCGCGGCATCGGCAACGGCATGTCGCTGCTGATCTTCTCCAGCGTCGTGTCGTCGATCCCGTCCCAGTTCGGCCAGATCTACGCCACCAAGGGCGTCGGCCTGCTGATCCCGCTGGTGTTCCTCTTCCTGGTGGTGCTGGTCGGCATCGTCATCGTGGAGAACGGCCAGCGCCGGATCCCGGTGCAGTTCGCCAAGCGGGTCGTGGGCCGGCGCATGTACGGCGGCCAGAACACCTACATCCCGCTCAAGGTCAACCAGTCCGGCGTCGTGCCGATCATCTTCGCCAGCTCGATGCTCTACCTGCCGCTCCTGGTCACCCAGGTGCTCCCGTCGGAGCCCGGCAGCTGGGGCGTGGGCGTGCAGCGCTGGGTCAACGACCACCTGGTCAAGCAGACCGCACCCCTGCACCTCGTCGTCTACGGCCTGCTGATCATCGCCTTCGCCTACTTCTACACGGCCATCGCCTTCGACCCCCACCAGCAGGCGGACACCATCCGCAAGCAGGGCGGGTTCATCCCCGGCATCCGGCCGGGCCCCCAGACCGAGCGCTACCTGTCCCGCATCCTGGCCCGCATCACCCTGCCGGGCGCGCTGTTCATCGCGGCCATCGCCCTGTTGCCGTCCATCCTGCTGGCGGTGGCCGACGTGCGGGCCTTCGCCTTCGGCGGCACCTCGATCCTGATCGCCGTGGGTGTGGCGCTGGAGACCATGAAGCAGATCGACAGCCAGCTGATGATGCGGAACTACGAAGGCTTCCTGCAGTGACCCTTGGGGTCAGGATGGTCATGCTGGGACGCCAGGGGGCGGGCAAGGGCACCCAGTGCGTCCGGCTCTCCCGCCACTACGTGGTGCCCCACATCTCCACCGGCGACATGCTGCGGGCGGCCGTGCGCGAGGGGACCGACCTCGGGCGCAAGGCGGCCGAGCTCATGGCCGCCGGCGAGCTGGTCCCCGACGACATCATGATCGGCATCGTCGAGGAGCGCCTCGACCGCGGCGACACGACCATGCGGGGCTACATCCTCGACGGCTTCCCCCGCACGGTCGACCAGGCCGACGCGCTGGCCAAGATCACCGCTGCGCGACCCCTCGACGTGGTCATCGACCTCGACGTCGACCGGGACATGGTGCTGCAGCGCCTGGCCAGCCGGCGCATGTGCGACGACTGCGGCGCCAACTACTCGCTGTCGAGCCCGCCCAAGTACGGCTGGGTGTGCGACAACTGCGGCGGCGACGTGGTCCAACGCGATGACGACAAGCCCGCCGCCATCGAGCGACGGCTGGCCGAGTACGAGGCCAAGACGGCCCCGCTCATCGCCTGGTACCGGGAGCGGGGCCTGCTCGAGATCGTCGACGGCCTCGGGTCGACCGACATGGTGCTCGACCGGCTGGTGACGGCCGTCGACGTCCGCCGCGGCTCCTAGTATCCGGCCATGGGCCGCCGGTCGGTCGAGGAGATCCGCACGATGCGGCGAGCGGGCCGCGTCGTGGCCGAGATGCACGAGCGCATCCGGGCCGCGCTGCGCCCCGGCGTGACGCTGCTCGAGCTCGACGCCATCGGGCGTGACGTGCTGCAGCGGCGCAAGGCCCGCTCCAATTTCCTGGGGTACCACGGCTATCCCGCGGTCATCTGCGCCAGCCGCAACGAGGTGGTGGTGCACGGCATCCCCGACGGCCAGGCGCTGGCCGAGGGCGACATCATCTCCATCGACTGCGGCGCCATCGTCGACGGCTACCACGGCGACGCGGCCTTCACCGCGGCCGTGGGGGAGATCACCGCCGCCGACCAGCGCCTCATCGACGTGACCCGGCTGGCGCTCGATGCCGGCATCGCCCAGCTGGTGCCGGGCTCGCGGCTCGGCGACCTCGGCTCGGCGGTGCAGTCCACCGTCGAGCGGGCCGGGTTCCGGGTGGTGCGCGACTACGTGGGCCACGGGATCGGCACGGCCATGCACGAGCCGCCCGACGTCCCCAACGTGGGCCGCCGCGGCCGGGGCCGGCGGGTGGCGTCGGGCGACGTGTTCGCGGTCGAGCCGATGGTGTCGGCCGGCAGCGACGACACGGTCGTCCTGGCCGACGGCTGGACGGTGGTCACCACCGACGGCGCCCGCGCCGCCCACTGGGAGCACACCGTGGCCGTGACGGAGAACGGCCCGGAGATCCTCACCCTCCCCTGAGGGCCGCCGGCCCCATGCCCACCCGCCTGTTCCACATCGCCGTCGACGCTGCCGCTCCCGGCCCGCTCGCCCGCTTCTGGGCCGCCGCGCTGGGCTGGCAGGTCCTCGACGAGGACGGCGACGAGGTCGAGATCGGCCCGCCCGGGTCGGACCCGCTCCAGGACGGCCAGCTGCCCCTGGTCTTCCTGCGGGTCCCGGAGCCCAAGGCCGGCAAGAACCGGGTCCACCTCGACCTGGCGTCCCGCTCGGCGGCGGACCAGGCCGCCCTGGTCGCCCGCCTGGAGGCGCTGGGGGCGCGGCGCGTCGACATCGGCCAGGGGCCCGAGGTCACCTGGGTGGTGCTGGCCGATCCGGAAGGCAACGAGCTCTGTGTGGTCAGCCATGCCGGATCCGTCGGCGCCGATCCGGCCTCGGCGTTCGGGGACCTCCACCCCGTCGCCGCGGTCGTGCTCGACAGCCCCGACCCCGAGGCCATCGCCACGTTCTGGGCCGAGGCCACCGGCTGGCCCGTCCTCGGCGGCGACGGCGTCCACGTCTGGCTGCGGGACCCGTCGGGCCGTGGCCCCTACCTGGACATCCGCCACAACGACGATCCGAAGGCGGCCAAGCTCCGGGTCCACCTCGACGTCGCCCCTCAACCCGGCGAGGACCACGCCGCCGCGGTCGCCCGCCTCGAAGCCCTCGGCGCCCACCGCGTCGACGTCGGCCAGGGGCCCGAGGCCACCTGGGTGGTGCTGGCCGACCCCCAGGGCCACGAGCTGTGCGTGCTCAGGCCGCGCTAGGCGCTGTGCTCAGACCTGTACGCCCGGGGTGCCCGCCAGGGTCGTGAACGTCGCCGCCGTGCGCACGGGTGCGTCCGGGGTGTCGGTCGAGTCGACCACCTGGTAGCGGGTGACCATCTCGGTGTCGGTCGCGTCGCAGACCATGTAGCCGCGGTGGCGCATGTCGGCGAAGGCGATGTGGGGCAGCGCCCCGACCAGCTGCTCGGCCACGTCGGCCAGGCCGTCGTCGAAGCGGGAGCTGATGGACGAGCCCACCAGCTCGGTGCCGACCGCGTCGGTGCTGGAGGTGCCGTCCGGGTTCTCGCCCACGAGCGAGCCGGCGCCTGCGGCGTGGATGTCGCCGGTGATCACCACCGCGTTCTCCACCCCGCCCGCCCCGATCTGGTCGAGCAGCCGGGCCCGGGCCGCGGCGTAGCCGTCCCACTGGTCCCGGTTGTAGAACACGCCGGCCAGCGGCATCGACGTCATCACCGTCTGGTTGGCCAGCACGTCCCAGCGGGCGCGGGACTCGGCCAGGCTCGACCCGATCCACGCCTCCTGGACCTCGCCCAGCATGGTCTGGCTCGCGGCGGTCCGATCGGGGCAGGTGGGCCCGAAGTCGCCGGCGTCGTCGCAGGGCTGGTTGCTGCGGTACTGGCGGCCGTCGAGCACGTGGAAGCGGGCCAGCCGGCCCCAGTCGAAGGACCGGTAGATGGTGAGGTCGGGGCCCGTGGGCGGCGGGAGGCGCACCGGCTGGTGCTCCCACCAGGCCTGGTAGCCCGCGGCCCGGCGGGCGGGGAACTCGGGTGCCTCGTTCGGGAACTGGGGCATGAGCCCCGCGTAGTTGTTCTCGACCTCGTGGTCGTCCCAGGTCACGATCCAGGGGCAGGCGGCGTGGATCCCCTGGATCGCCGGGTCGCCCTTGTAGAGGCCGTAGCGGTTCCGGTAGTCGTCGAGCGTGATGATCTCGGGCCCGTTGTGGGGGCGGACGATGGTGGGCCCGGTCCCGGCCTGGCTCTCGTAGATGTAGTCGCCCAGGTGCAGCACCACGTCGGGGTCCTCGGCCGGGGCGTGGGCCCAGAGCGGCCAGAAGCCGGACTGCCAGTTCTGGCAGCTGGCGAACAGGAACCGCAGCCGGTCGGCGCCGTGGCCCCGCACCGGGGCGGTGCGGGTGCGCCCGACCGGGCTGACCTGGTCGCCCACGATGAAGCGGTAGAAGAACCAGCGGGCCGGGGGGAGCTGGCGGACGTCGACGTGGACCGAGTGGGCGTAGCGGGCCTCGGCCACCGTGTCGCCCCGGCGGATCCCGCGCCGGAAGCCCTCGTCCTCGGCCAGCTCCCAGCGGACCGGCACGTCGACCGCGGGCATCCCGCCGCCCTCGGTGGGCGCGGGGGCCAGGCGGGTCCACAGCATGACGGCGTGGGGCAGCGGGTCGCCCGAGGCGACGCCCAGGGCGAAGAGCCCGTCGGGCAGCGACGCCGGCGGTGGCGGCGGCTGCGCCGGTCCGCAGGCGGGCGGGCCCCAGCCCGCGAGCGGCACCACCGCCCCCGCAGCCAGCGCGCCGGTCAGGAACTGCCGCCTGGTCACCCCCATCGCGCGGACGCTAGCGCGCCGCCTGATGGCAGGCTGGGCGGATGCCGACGGCTGTGTGGAAGGACCTGTGCATCGACGCCGACGACCCGTCGCGCCTGGCCGCGTTCTGGGGCACCCTGCTGGGCCGGGGCGTCGAGGTGCACGATGACGGCGACGCCGTGCTCCGGGGAGCGACCCCGGCCGAGACCATCTGGATCAACGGCGTGCCCGAGCCCAAGACGGTCAAGCACCGCGTGCACCTGGACGTGAGCGCCGCCGCGGTCGATCCCATCCTCGCCCTCGGCGCCACGATGGTGCTGCCGGCCGAGGAGTCGGGCTTCCACTGGTCGGTTCTCGCCGACCCGGAAGGCGGCGAGCTCTGCGTCTTCGTGCGGGACGGCATGGCGGCCGATCCCCCCGCCGCCCTCTACGAGATGGTGATCAACACGGCCGACGAGGCGTCGTGCCGGGCCCTGGCCGAGTGGTGGGCCGAGGTGTTCGGGGCCCGGGCCGCCGACGACGGCCGCGGCTTCTGGTGGGTGGAGGACATCCCGGACTGCCCGCTGGCCTGCTTCACGATGGTGCCCGTCCCCGAGCCCAAGGCCGTGAAGAACCGCATCCACTGGGATGTCACCAGCGACGACCTGCCCGGCCTGCTCGCCCGGGGCGCCACCGTCCTGGCCCCGCCGGCCGAGCAGCGACCCTGGCACGTGTGCGCCGACCCGCAGGGCAACGAGTTCTGCGTGTTCGCCCCGGGCTGAGGCCCGGGCCCGGGGTCAGGCCGGTCCCAAGGCCACGATCCGGCTGAGCGGCGGGGTGGTGGCGGTGACGCTCGCGTACACGTGGCCGCTGGCGACGATCAGCGTGCCCGACGGCTTCCCGCCCAGGGACACCTGGGCCAACGGGGGACAGGACGGGGCACCGCAGCCCTTCGCATCGAAGGCGGAGACGGTCCCGTCCTCGGTGAGGGCGTACACCACCCCGCCCGCCCCGGCGATGTTGGTCGTGATCACCCCGCCCGGGAGCACGCCGGTCCACAACGGCTGGCACCCCGGGACGCAGCCCTCGCCGTCGTACGCGAGCAGCTTCACCCCGGCGGTCGTGTACACGATGCCGTCGAACGCGGCGATGCCGCCGGTGAGCGGCGCGGGGCCCGGCGTCCGCCAGGCGACCGACCCGTCGGAGATGTCGACGCCGATCATCTCGAAGGTCCCGAGGTGGATGCCCATCGCGTAGAGGCGGTCCCCGTCCGCGGCCAGGTGCTCGACGGAGACGTTGTTCGGCCCGGCCACCGAGCTCGTCCACACCGGCTGGCACTGGGGGGCGCCGCATCCGGACAGGGCGAACGACTTCAGGGCGTCGTTCTCCGCGATGACCAGCTGGTTCCCCGCTGCCACGGGCCTGAGGCCGTGCTCGTTGGTCTCCCAGATCGGCGCCCTCGTCGCTCCGTCGAGCACCCGCACCCCGGACGTCGGCCCGAAGGTGCAGTCCTGGAGGAACGACGTCTCGCGCACGGCTACGAGGTTGCCCGTGGTCATGATCGCGTTGAGCAGGTTGGTGGTGCCGGCCGGCGCTCCGGTCTCCAGGTCGAGGCGGCTGCCCCCGCCGGCGCACGCGTGGGTGCCGCCCGGTCCGATCGCGTTCGCCAGCCACTCCGCCCAGACCTGGTCGCCCACGACCACGGCCGAGCCGGTCACGAGGCCCTGGGCGATGCCGCCGGGGGCGATGTCCGTGGACCAGTTCTGGGCGCCGGTGCCGGCGTCGAGCGACGTGACGTGCACGAAGCCGGTGCCGGGGGTGGTGCCGTCCCCGCCGCCGGTCATCCCGAGCACGTGCCGGCCGAACACGGCGTCGAGGTCACCCTCGGCCGACCACACCTGGTGCAGGGTGGCGACGTTGTCGACGGTCAGCTCGGACTCGATCGCGTTCCAGTAGGAGTTGGCCGGGTTGCCGCCCGGCTGGGGCCAGCACCCCGCCGTGACCAGCGTCGATGCGGCCGCCAGCATGGCGAGCGCACGCGGACCGTCGAGTCGCGTCATACGGTCTCCCCTTCCCCCCAGACCCGCTTACCGCACGGTAGCTCACGCACCCGGTGCGAAGGCCACGACCCGGCTGAACGGCGCGGTCTGCGCGCTGATGCCCGCGTACAGGTGGCCGCTGGCCACGATCAGGGTGCCCGTGGAATCCCCGTCCAGAAGCACCTCTTTCACCGGCGCGCAGGTCGCGGCCCCGCAGCCGGCGGCGTCGTAGGCGGACACGACCCCGGCGTCGGACGCGACGTAGACCACGCCGCCCGCCCCGGCGAGGTTGGCGGTCACCCGGCCGCCCGGGATGGGGGCGGTCCACAGCGGCGAGCACGTGGCGACGCAACCCGCGCCGTCGTAGGCCGACAGGGTGGGCGGGACGCTGTCGGACCCGGTGGCCACGTACACGATCCCGTCGAACGCGGCCATGCCCTGGAAGAAGAACGCGAGCGGTGTCCGCCACACGACCGCCCCGGTGGCGATGTCGAGCGCGAGCAGCTCCCTGTCCGGGTCGGTGCCGCCCACGGTGTAGAGGCGGTTGCCGTCCGCCACCAGGCCGCTCAGGGGAACCCCGACGTCCGCCGTCCACACCGGCTGGCACTGGGCGGCGCCACACCCCGCGGCGGCGAACGACCGCACCGTCGTCC
>DATBGF010000586.1:0-10231 GCA_036558145.1 Acidimicrobiales bacterium | reverse complement strand
AGTAGTGGTTGTCGGCGTCGAAGACCGGATGCCCGAGGTCGTCCATGCCCTCAGGGTAGAACACGTTCTTGTCGCGGGAGGCACCGACCACATGCCCAGCATCACCGCCGATGACGGCGTCGAGATCGTCTACGACATCTGGGGCAGACCCTCCGCCCGCCCGCCGGTCGTGCTCCACCACGGCTTCATCGGCGACGCCAACCTCAACTGGGTGCTGCCCGGCATCGTCAGCCAGCTGACCGGGCGCGGCTTCCAGGTGGTGTCGCCCGACGCCCGCGGCCACGGGCGCTCGGGCAAGCCGCACGATCCCGCCCGCTACGGCGAGCGCCGCATGGCGCAGGACCTGCTGGCCCTGATCGACGAGATCGGGGCGCCGGAGGTCGACCTGGTCGGCTACTCGATGGGATCGATCGTGTGCCTGATCGCCGCGTCCCGGGACAAGCGGGTCCGCCGGCTGGTGGTCGGAGGCGTGGGCGCCGGGGTGGTCGAGCTCGGCGGCGTCGACACCCGGGTCCTCGACTCCGCCACGCTCGTGCAGGCGCTGGAGGCCCCGAGCCCCGCCGTCCTCGCCCATCCCCAGGCCGTGGCGTTCCGCATGTTCGCCGACGCCATCGGGGCCGACCGCGAAGCCCTGGCGGCCCACGCCCGCGTGGTCCACGCCGAGCCCATCGCGCTCGATCGCATCACCGCGCCGACCCTGGTGATCGCCGGGGACCGGGACGACCTGGCCGCGCGGCCCCAGGTCCTGGCGGACGCCATCGCCGACGCCCGGGTCGAGCTGATGGAGGGCGACCACCTCACGGCGCTGAACGACCCGAGGCTCTCCCGCCTGATCGCCGGCTTCCTGGCTCAGGACTCGTAGGCGACCCGCACGTCGGCCGCGCCCCGGGCCCGGGCCACCAGCGCGGCCTCGTCCTCGACGGCCCGACGGGCGGCGGCCGGCAGCTTGGCGAACTCCTGGACGGTCAGGTCCAGCCGCTTGCCCGACACCTTCGTGCGCCAGGCGCCCGCCACCTCGCCGTCGACCAGGACCGCGCCCGGCGGCCCCAGCATCGGCCACAGCACCTTGCGGTGGGCCTTGCCCGGCACGACCAGCTCGCGGTCGCGGGCCAGCAGCCACGGGTCCGAGCGGGGCAGCAGCCGCACGAGGTCGGCGGGCGGGGCGTGGAGCAGGTCGTCGAGCTGCTCCTCGGGCAGCCAGGCCTTGCGGCCGTCCACCCGCACCTCGGCCAGGCCGTCGGGCCAGTCCGGCTTGACCGCCCGCTGCGTGGTCTGCAGGTAGCCGGCCACCTCGCCCGGGGTGGCCGGGCCGTGGACGCGCAGGTAGGCGTCGACCAGGGCGCCGCCGCCCTCGTGGCGGGCGGGCACGCCCCGCCAGCGCGGGATGGGCGACAGGACCGGCGGGCTGGTGCCCGGCTCGATCTGCACGCCCGCGGGCAGGCCCGCCAGCCGCATGACCTGGTCCTGGACGTGGACGACGCCGCAGCCCCGGCAGAACGCCGTCACGGGCTCGGGGGCGCGCTTGGTGAGCGCGGTGCTGGCGTCCCCCTTGACCTGGTTCTTCTCCACCACGTCGGCGAACGCCTCGGCGGCGCCGCGCAGCGCGTCGAGCGGGTCGGCGCCCGCCCGCTTGAGCTCGGGCGAGACCCCGCCCATGCGGGCCCCGGCGTCGGCGCCGTCCACCGGCCAGAGGGCCTTGGACAGGGCGGCCAGGTCCTTGCGCCGGTGGTAGTGGGGCGCGCCCCGGATGCCCCACACGAGCACCCAGTCGTCGGGGATCGCGCTGCGGGACTTGGGCAGCCGCGCGGCCAGGGTGAGCGCGGCGGTGCCCGACGGCGAGTCCTGCACGCCCAGGTCGACGATGGCCAGGTCGTCGGCGGACCGGGCCGACCGGTCGAAGCCGTGGGCGACGACGCGGTGGGCCAGGACCTGCTCGCGGCTCACAGTGGGGGCGGGCACGGTGTCATCCTTCCCGTTCCAGGCGCCAGGTCCACTCCTTACCCTCGGGCGGGGCGGAGAAGCCGCCGGTGCCGGCCAGCCCGGCCAGCGCCCCCGTGCCCGAGCCCGGGACCACGGTCCAGGTCACGTCGACCCCGCCGGCGCCGAAGCGGGTCTCGTGGTGCAGGGCCGCCGCCCCCTCAGGCCCGCCCTCGCCCAGCCGGACGTCCAGGCGCTCGATGCCCACGGCCACGCCGCCGGCGTCGTCGGTGTAGTGCAGCACGTACTGGCAGGTGGACGTGCCGACGAGGTCGCCGTCGTAGGCGAAGGCGACGGTCGCATGGGCCAGCCGGGGCACGGGCGCGCCGCTGTCGTACCCGGGCTCCTCGTCCCACGAGGAGAAGGTGGCCGTTCCGGTGAGTGTGTCCATGACCCGACCGTACCCAGCAACCCGGACAGGTTCGGTCCGGGTCATGTGAGATCATCGAAGCGTGCTGGAAACCTCGGCCCGGCTGCTGCGGCTGCTGTCGCTGTTCCAGTCCCGGCCGGGGTGGACGGCGCCGGAGCTGGCGGACCGGCTCGGCGTCACGGAGCGGACCGTCCGGCGCGACGTGACCCGGCTGCGGGACCTGGGCTACCCGGTGGAGGCCCAGGCGGGACCGCACGGCGGCTACCAGCTGGGCCGGGGCGGGGCGCTGCCGCCGCTGCTGCTGGACGACGACGAGGCCGTCGCGGTGGCCGTGGGCCTGCGGGCCGCGGCCGACGGCAGCGTCGCCGGGCTCGACGATGCCACGGTGTCGGCGCTGGCCAAGCTCGACCAGGTGCTGCCGGCCCCGCTGGCGGCCCGGGTGCGGGCGGTGCACGGCGCCACGGCCACCCTGCGGGGCCGCGACCCCGACCCGCTCGCCGCCGACCTGCTGGTCACGCTGGCCCAGGCCTGCCGGGCCGGGGACCGGCTGCGCCTCGGCTACGCCGACCGGGAGGGCCGGGCCAGCGAGCGGCGGGTCGACCCCTACCGGCTCGTGCGCTCCGGGCCCCGCTGGTACCTGGTGGCGCGGGACGTGGACCGGGCGGACTGGCGCACCTTCCGGGTCGACCGGGTGACCGCGGCGACGCCCGCGGGTGGTCGGGCGGACCTGTCCGACCCGCCCGACCCCGTGGCGCTGGTGGCCCGGGGCATGGCGCTGGGCCCCTATCCGCTGCAGGCCCGGATCCGGCTGGCGCTGGGCCCGGCCGCCGCCCTCGACGTGATCCCCCGCACCGTCGGCGTGCACACCGCGGACGGGCCGGACGCGACGATCGTCGAGCTGGGTGGGGGCGACGTCGCGGGGATGACCCGGTACCTGGCGGGCCTGGGCGTGCCCGTCGAGGTCCTCGCTCCTCCCGAACTGCGCGACGCCATGCGCGCCTACGGGGAAGCCCTCGCGGCGCGCAACGCTCACACCACGGAGAAGCCGTAGTCGAGGAGGGCGGTGGCGGCCGCGTCGCGGGCCGCCTCGGTGGGGGCGCCGAGGACGACGACCACGATCCTGCGGCCGTCGCGGATGGCGGAGGCGGCGATGCACCAGCCCGCCTCGTCGGTGTGGCCGGTCTTGATGCCGTCGGCACCCCGGTAGGCGCCCAGCAGGTCGTTGGTGGTGCGCAGCTCCGAGCCGTTGAGCCGGGTGCTCCCGGCGGCGACGATGCCGCGGAAGGTCGCGCCCTGCATGAGGTCGCGGGCGAGGTGGGCGACATCGGCGGCCGACGAGTGCTGGGCCGGGTCGTCCAGGCCGTCGGGGTTGGCGTAGCGGGTGGCGTCGAGGCCGGCCGCGGCCGCCTCGGTGTTCATCATGCGGACGAAGCTGCGCTCGTCGCCGGCCACGTCCACCGCCAGGGCGCGGGCCGCGTCGCCGGCGCTCGCGACCAGCATCGCTTCCAGCAGCCCAGCCCGGGACACGTGATCGCCGGGGCGGAGGCCGGCCTGCGACTCGTCTCCGGCCATCTGCAGCCGCGGCACGGTCACGGTGTGGTCGAGGTCCCCGGCGTCGAGGACCAGCCGGGCGGTCATGAGCTTGGTCAGGCTGGCCACCGGGCGGGGCTGGTCGGCGTTGAAGGAGGCGAGCGGCCGGCCCGTCCCGCCGTCGACCACCATGTACGCGGCGGCCGCGACCGGAGGGATGTCCGCGGCCGGTGGGGCGAGCTGGACCTGGGGGTCGCGCACGGCGTCGGCCACCGCCACCGTCACGGAGGCGATGCCGGCGACGGCCAGGAGGGCGACGCCGACCAGCCCGCTGAAGGGGAAGGCCTGCCGGGACCGCGCCGGCCGCCGGCGCACGGGGGACTGCGCCGGCCGCCGGTGGCGGGGGGAGACGGTGCTGCTCGCCATGCAGCGAACGTACGAAGGCCCTGGTCAGAGCCACATCGGTGGCATGTGGCGTTTCCCCTGGTCCGAACGATCGAAGCGCCCCGCGGGCCCTTCCGCCTTTCGACCGATGAACCCGACCACCCCGCTGGTTACCGTGAGCCGATGCAGGGCCGGCTCGCAGCCTGGTGGCGCCGCCTCCCCGAGGGCGCCCAGGACCTCGTTCTGGGGGTCCTGGTCCTCGTGGGCTGGACCGGGGCCACCCTCGCCGCGCAATTGCCCCCCGTGGGCGCGGGCCGCACGCTCGTGCTCCCGGAGGGCCAGCACGCGGTGGCGATGTGGGCCACGGCGGCGGTGCTCACGCTGCGGCGCAGGGTGCCGCCGGTCGCCCTGCTCCTGGCGGTGCCGCTCTACGTCCTGGTGCTGAGGCTGCCGCTCTACGACCAGGGCCCTCCCGGTTTCGGGGGAGGCGTGCTCGCCCACGCGGCCGAGTTCGAGCTGCTGCCGATCCTCGCCGTCGCCTACCTGGCCGCCCAGTCGGGTGCCGTCAACCCGCTGGTGGTGGGGACCGTGTGCCTGGCCAGCACGGGGTTGCTGTTCGCCGACCTCAACGGCCTGACGGTGACCTCCGGCTACGACTGGTCGCGGGTGCTGTTCGCGCTGTTCGTCGTGGCGGGCACGACGTTCCTGGGGGCGCTCGTCCGTGAGCAACGGAGGCTGCGGGCGGTCGAGTCGCAGAAGGTGGTGGTCGAGGAGCGCACCCGCATCGCCCGCGAGCTGCACGACGTGGTCGCCCACCACGTGAGCGCCATCGTGATCCGGGCCCAGGCCGCCGAGCGGCTCGCCCCCGACCGGCCCGAGGTGGCGGTGGAGGCGGTGCACTGGATCGCCGAGGCCGGCAAGGAGGCGCTCACCGGCATGCGCCACGCCGTGCAGGTGCTGCGGGAACCGGACGCCGACCGCAGCGTGTACTCGGCACCCCAACCCACGCTGGCCGACCTGCGGGGCACCGTCGAGCGGCTGGCGCCCGTCGGGCTCGACGTCGAGATCGCGCTGCCCGACCCGCTCCCGTCGGTCGACTCCCAGGTCGAGCTGGCCGCGGTGCGCATCGCCCAGGAGGGCGTGACCAACGCGCTGCGCCACGCCGAGGCCCGGCGGGCCGTGGTCCGCGTGGCCGAGGAGGCGGGCCACCTGGTGGTCGCGGTCGACGACGACGGACGCACCGGCAAGGCCCCCGGTCTCAGCGCGTCCGGCCACGGGCTGCGGGGGATGGCCGAGCGGGCTGCCGCCTGCGGTGGACGGCTCGACATCGGCCGCAGCGACCTCGGCGGCTGGTCGGTGCGGGCCACGCTGCCCTGCCACCGGCAGGGCCGGCCGTGAGCGTCCAGGAGACGACGATCCGGGTCCTGGTGGCCGACGACCAGGCCATGATCCGCGTCGGGCTCCGCCAGATCCTCGACAACGAGCCCGACCTGGCGGTCGTGGCCGAGGCGGCCGACGGCCTCGAGGCGGTCGAGGCGGCGGCCGGTGCCCGACCCGACGTGGTGCTCATGGACGTCCGCATGCCGCTGCTCGACGGCCTCGAGGCGACCCGCCGGATCGTCGCGTCGTCCGACGACCCGCCCCGGGTCCTGGTGCTCACGACCTTCGACGACGACGAGTACCTCTTCGACGCCCTGCGGGCCGGGGCCAGCGGCTTCCTGCTCAAGGACGTCGCCCCCGACCCGCTGATCGAGGCCATCCACACCGTCGCCCGCCACGAGAGCCTCCTGGCCCCGGCGGTCACCCGACGGGTCATCGAGCGCTACGTCGAGCTCGACGGCGACGCCGGCCGGCCTCGCACCCCCATGGCCGAGGCGGTGGCCCGGGCCGGCCTCACCGAGCGCGAGCGCGAGGTCCTCGTGGGCCTCGCGGCCGGGTGGTCCAACACCGAGCTGGCCTCCGAGCTGTACCTCAGCGAGGCCACGGTGAAGACCCACGTGAGCAGCGTCCTGGCCAAGCTCGGCCTGCGCAGCCGGGTGCAGGCGGTGATCGCCGCCTACGAGTCGGGCCTGGTGCAGCCGGGCGACGGCCGCTTCGGCTAGGACCGGCCCCGGGCTACGCGGCCAGTCTGCGCAACGTGCGCCACAGCGCCCGGGCGCGATCGCCCAAGCCGGGGGCCCGGGCCGGCGAAGGAGTCCCGGGAGCAGGCTCGGGCGAGGTCCGGCCGGCGGAGTCGGCCAGCCCGTCGACCAGCAGGCCGGTCAGCTCGGCGACGTGTGCACAGACGGTCAACCGCCGCGGAAGCGGTCGAGCCTGCGACGGTCCCGCTTGGTGGGACGGCCCGCGCCCCGGTCGCGGGCGAAGACCGCGGGGGTGTCGTGGGACGACGGCGGGGGTGGGCTGTGGTCGACGTAGCACTCGGCGGCGAGCGGGGCGCCCACGCGCTTGTCGATCACCCGCGCCACCTCCAGCACCCGTTGGCGGCCGGCGTAGGTGGCCTCGACCCGGTCGCCGACCCGCACGGTGGTGGCGGGCTTGGCCGGATGGCCGTTTACCCGGACGTGGCCGCCCCGGCACGCGTCGGTCGCCAGGCTCCGGGTCTTGGTCACCCGGACCGCCCACAGCCAGCGGTCCACCCGGGTGGCACCGCCGTCTACATCGGGTAGAGCCACCGCTCCAGCCCGACCGCCCGGGCCCAGATCGGCACGGTCGCCGCCACCAGCGGGTCGATGTCCTGGGGCCGGTCGCGGAACACGAGCTGGTCGTACGCCAGGTTCACGGTCATCGACTGCAGGGCCAGGGCGGTGAACCACGGGTCGACGTCGGGATCGCAGAGCCCCTGCTCCTGGAAGCTCCTCACCCAGCGCTCGAGGCGCTTGGCGCCCTGCATGAGCGCGCCCCGCCGGTTGAGCCGGACGTCGTTGTCGATGAGCCGGACCTGCTCGATCGACAGGGCGATGGTGCGGTTGCGCAGGCACAGGTTGAAGAACTGGCGCATGCCGTAGGCCAGGTCGCGCACCGGGTTCTGGTCCTGGTTCTCGGGATCGATGCGCTCGTAGGTGAACAGCTGGTCGAGCGCGATCCCGGCGACGACGCGGAACAGCGCTTCCTTGGAGTCGAAGTAGGAGTAGAAGCTCCCGGTCGACACGCCGGCCCGCGCCGCGATCTCGGCGATGCGCACGTTGCGGTACGGCTGGTCGCTGAAGACCTCCCACGCCACCTCGACGAGCCGGTCGCGGGTCGACTGGCCGCGCCCGGTGAGGGTCCGCTCGGCGGACCTCTCGGGCTCTGCGACCCCCCCGGGCAAGGCGTCAGCGGCCATCGGCCCTTCTCGCCATGCCCCCGACCGTACTCGCATTGGCCAGAAGTTACTCGCGGTTAGCACCCGGTGCGGTCGAGGAGGGCGAGGAAGGCCCCGGACCCGGTCACCACGGCCCCCTGCGCCCGGGCCCGCGACGCCAGAGCCCGGTCGGACGTGACCAGCTCGACGCGGCCGCCGCCGGCGTCACTATCGGCCTGCAGGTCACCGATGATCCGGTCGTCGGCCGAGTCCCGCCCGGGACGCCGGCCGTAGCGCACGGTCACCCCGCCGTGCTCGCCCTCGGGCACGTCGGGCAGGGGCACGTCGAACACGACGACCACCGGGTGGTCGAGCTGGGCGGCGTGGCACTGCACCCGGGCCAGCAGGCGGCGGGCCGCCCCGGCCCGGTCGCGCCACCAGCCGTCCGGGCGCGAGCCCATCACGTTGTTGCCGTCGACGACGAGGGTGACGGAATCACCCGCGCCGGGCGATGCGGCCCGGGGGTCGGAGGGGACGATCACGACATCACACCATGGTTCAAGGAGTAGTCGTGACCGACTTCGACTCCGGGTTCGCCTCCGCGGACCCGACGCCTCCGCCCCGCCCCATCGAGTACGCCGACGTCGACGCCGGCGGTTGGTGGATCTCGGTGGTCGGCGGCCTCATCATGGTCCTGCTCGGTCTGTGGGTGCTGACCAACCTGTACGACTCCGTGGTCGTGCTGGCCTGGCTGGTCGGCCTCTCATTGATCTTCGCCGGGGCCCTGGAGATCCTCGCCCTGCACGGCGAGCCCGGCATCGGCTGGGCCGTCTGGGTGTCAGGCGGGCTGCTGGTGGCCGCGGGCATCGCGGTGCTGGTCTGGCCCGACATCACCCTGTGGGCGCTGGCCGTCGTGGCGGGCATCGCCCTGCTGGCCGCGGGCGCCATCCGGGTGGCGATGGCGCTGTCCGGGCGGGACCGATCCGACTTCGCCCTGCAGCTCGGGCTGGGCGTGCTCGGGGTGGTGCTCGGCGTCATCGTGCTGGTGTGGCCCGAGGCCACGCTGGTGGTGCTGGCGTTCATCCTCGGCATCCGCTTCCTCGTCACCGGGGTGGTGGCCATCGGCGTCGGCTGGCAGCTCCGCCACTTCGCCCACGCGAGCTAGCCCCGCTTCCGCGCGAACCTGAGCGCCATGACGGCGCAGATGCGGGCCTGGGTGGTGACCCGGCCCGGGCCCATCGACGGCGGTCCCCTGGTGCCCACGTCGCTGCCGGTGCCCGAGCCGGGACCGGGCGAGGTGCGGGTCCGGATCCACTGCTGCGGCGTGTGCCGCACGGACCTGCACGTGGCCGAGGGCGACCTGCCGCCGCACCGGTCCCCGGTCGTCCCCGGCCACGAGATCGTCGGCACGGTCGACGCCCGGGGCCCGGGCGCCGAGCGGTTCGCCGACGGCGAGCGGATCGGCGTGCCCTGGCTCCGCCGGACGTGCGGCACGTGCCGCTTCTGCACGCGCGGCGACGAGAACCTGTGCGTGGCCCCGGCGTTCACCGGCTGGGACGCGGACGGCGGCTACGCCGAGGCGGCCGTGGTCGACGAGCGCTACGCCTACCGGCTGCCCGACCCCTTCGACGACCGGCACGCGGCGCCGCTGCTGTGCGCCGGCATCATCGGCTACCGGGCGCTGCGGCGCGCCGCTCTGCCGCCGGGCGGGCGGCTGGGGATCTACGGCTTCGGCGGATCGGCCCACATCGCCGCCCAGGTGGCGTTGCACGAGGGTGCCACCGTGCACGTGCTCACCCGGGGAGAGGAGGCCCGACGCCTGGCCCTCGAGCTGGGCGCGGCCTCGGCCCGGGGCCCGGCCGACGACCCGCCCGAGCCGCTGGACGCCGCCGTGCTGTTCGCCCCCGCGGGCGACCTCGTGCCGGTGGCCCTGCGGGCGCTGGACCGGGGCGGCACGCTCGCCATCGCGGGCATCCACCTGAGCGACGTCCCGGTCCTCGACTACCAGCAGCACCTGTTCCAGGAGCGCCAGGTCCGCAGCGTCACCGCCAACACCCGGCGCGACGGCGAGGAGTTCCTCGAGCTGGCGGCCCGCATCCCCGTGCGGGTCGAGACCACGCCCTACCCGCTCGACGAGGCCGGCCGGGCGCTCGCCGACCTGGCCCACGGTCGGGTCCGCGGCGCGGCGGTGCTCGACGTGGGGGCCCGGGCCGGGGCACTCTGACGGCGTGACCATGCCGGACGACCAGCCGTGGATCGTGGTCGGCGTGGACCACTCCCCCGCCGCCCGGCGCGCCGCCGGGTGGGCCGCCGAGCTCGCGCCCCTGCTCGGCGCCCAGGTGTCGGCCGTCCACGGCCTGGGCCTGCTCGGCTACGCCCAGCGCGACGAGATCCAGTCCGTGGCCGAGCAGGAGTGGTGCGCGCCGCTGGTGGACGCAGGCGTGACCTTCCGGGTCAGCGTGCGCGAGCAGCCCGCCATCGACGCGCTCGTGAGCGAGATCGGCGAGCTCGGCGCCGTGCTGGCCGTGGTGGGCACCCGGGGCCCCGACCTGCCGGAGGATCAGACCATGGGAAGCACCGCGCTGCACCTGCTCCAGGAGGCCGCCGTGGCCGTGCTGGTGGCGCCGGCCGCCGGCGGCGAGCCCCCGCCGGCCCTGAAGCGCCTGGTGGTGGCCAACGACGGCCAGCCC
>DATBGF010000585.1:0-3423 GCA_036558145.1 Acidimicrobiales bacterium | reverse complement strand
TCGGGGCCGTCGGGGCCGTCGGGGCCGCAGTCGGGGGTGGGTCGGTGGGAGGCAGGGCGGGTTCGGAGGCGGGGTCGCCCTCGCGCTCGCCGGGGGCTGCGTCCGTGGTCATCGGGACACTCGGGTGCCGTAGAGGCCGCGGTCGCCGATCGTGGCGATGACCGCTGGGGTCAGCAGGTAGTCCAGGGGGCGGCCTTCGGCTACACGGGCTCGTAGGTCGGTGCTCGAGACTTCCAGGCGGGGGACCTCGACACGTTCCCAGGTCCAGCCGGGGGGCGGGCCAGATGAGCGGGCGCCTGGGCGGTCCACGACCACCAGGGTGGCCAGGGCGCGGACTTCGTCGGCTCGGTCCCAGGTGGATAGGCCGGCGGCGGCGTCGCTGCCCAGGATCAGGAACAGCTCGCGGGTCGGGTCCTCGGTGGCCAGGGTGGACAGCGTGTCGGCTGTGAACGACATCCCCTGGCGGTCGATCTCCAGGGCGCTCGCCTCCAGGCCCTCCACCGTCCCCACGGCTGCGGCCACCATGGCGTAGCGGTCGGCGGCTGAGCTGATCTCCCGGGTGCCCAGCTTCTGCCACGGCTGGCCCGCCACCACCAGCAGGACCCGGTCCAGGGCCAGGTCGTGGCGCACGTTGACCGCCGTCACCAGGTGGCCCACATGGGGCGGATCGAAGGTGCCGCCGAATATGCCGAGGCGCTCGCTCACCCCGGCACCTCGGCATCGGGGTCGGGGGCCGGGTCGGGGTCGGGGTCCTGGTCGAGGCCGGCGTGGACCCGGGTCGCCAGGGCGGCCAGGCCGGGTGACGTGTCGACCTTCCACACCGGGTACGGGGCCGGCTCCAGCGACCGCAGGTCGGACGGCAGGGCGGCCAGGGCGGCGGCGCAGCGCGAGCGGGCCGAGGCCAGGGGCTCGGCGGTGGTGCGCCGCCCGCCCTCCATCACGGGGACCAGTAGGGGGCGTCCGCCGGGGACGTCCTCGTCGTGGAGCGCGACCACGTCCCGGTCGGCCAGCCGGAAGACCTGCTTGCGGCCCGGGAGCGTGACCTTGCCCTCGGCGAGCTTCATCTTGGGACCGGCCGCGTCCTCCACCAGCTTGTAGACGGCGCCGAGGGCGGGCGCGTCGGCGCTGGTCCCCAGCTGCGTGCCGATGCCGAACGCGTCGATGGGGGCACCCCCGGCGACCAGGGTGGAGACCGAGTGCTCGTCCAGGTCGCCCGAGGCGAGGATGTCGACGTCCGGGAGCCCGGCGGCGTCGAGGATCTCCCGCACCGCGACCGACAACGACGCCAGGTCGCCCGAGTCGAGGCGCACGCCGGAGATCGTGATGCCCTCGTCCGCCAGCTCGCGGGCGACCGAGGCGGCCCGTCGAGCGCCCTCGACGGTGTCATAGGTGTCGATCAGCAGCACGACTCCCTGGGGGAAGGTCCGGGCGTACGCGCGGAAAGCATCGCGCTCGTCGTCGAACGACATCACGAACGAGTGCGCCATCGTCCCCGACAGCGGAAGCCCCCAGCGGCGGCCCGCGGCCACCAGCGACGTCCCCGCCGCCCCGGCCAGCCAGGCGGAACGGGCCGCGGCCATGGCCGCGTCGACGCCGTGGTCGCGGCGGGCGGAGAAGTCCACGAAGGCCCGGTCGCCACAGGCCAGGGCCACCCGGGCCGCCTTGGACGCCAGCAGCGTCTGGCTGCCGATGCGGTTGAGCAGCCAGGTCTCCACCAGCTGGGCCTCGACCAGCGGGGCGGTGACCCGCACGAGCGGCTCGCCCTGGAACACCACCTCGCCCTCGGGCACGGCCCACACCTCGCCGGTGAAGCCGACGTCACCGAGCCGGTCGAGGAAGTCCGCCGGGAACAGGCCGAGGCCACGCAGGTAGTCGATGTCATCGGGCGCGAAGCGCCACTCCTCGAGCCCGGCCAGGGCATCGTCCAGACCCGCGGCGACGAGGAACCGGCGCTGAGCCGGCAGGCTACGCACGAACAGCTCGAAGGAGGCCGCGCGCTCCCCGACGCCCGCCCCGTAGGCGGCGGCCATGGTCAGCTCGTAGAGGTCGGTGACCAGGGCCGGCGGGACGGTCACCCGAGAGCCACACCCGCTCCGGCCATCGCGTCCACCGCCTTCTGGCCGTCGCCCGGCTCGACCTCGACCGGGCGGATGCCGTCGACCAGCACGGTGGTGGAGAAGCCGAGGCGCACCGCGTCGAGCGCGGTCTCCTTGACGCAGTAGTCGGTGGCGAGGCCGACGACCACGACACGCTCGATGTCGTGGGCCCGCAGCAGCTCCTCGAGCCCCGTCGAGGACGTCGCCCGGGTGACGGGGTCGGCCATGGTGAACCCCGAGTACCCGTCCTCGCCTCCCGTCCCCTTCCGGACCGACTGGCCGGCGACGACCAGGCGGGGATGGAGCTCGGCGCCCCACGTGCCGGCGACGCAGTGCACCGGCCACGTGCCCCCGTCCTTGGCGAAGTGGGGGGTCTCCTGCGGATGCCAGTCCTGCGTGTAGGTGATCAGGGCCCCGGCCGCCCGCGCCGCCTCGATCTCGGCGTTGGCGACGTCGATCACCGAGTCGGCGTCGCGCACGTACAGGCTGCCGTCGGGATCGGCGAAATCGTTCTGCACGTCCACGACCACCAAGGCGGTACGGGGGTCGTAGAGTCCTGCCACGCCGGGAAAACTAGGCGAGCGGACCCGCGCGCGGCGGCATGCCCACGATTCGGATGGGGTACTGGTTGCTTGCGCATCGTATTCTTGATGTCAGGTGGGCTTGACTTGGGTCCGCCGCGACAACGACGAGGCGCAGCCACCCCCCATCCCTCTACCCGGCTGAGCGCCTCCTGAGCCCCCCACTCGGCACCTCTCAGTGCTCGTCGATATATAAGATCTCCCCTGACGCGCCAAACTGATGTGCCCGTTTGGGATCTGCGGTCATCCGTAGACCCGGCTCGGAACGAAACATCGGTGACAGTCGTCACCCAGTGGACACACGAAGGAACCAAGCCAGCTTCTTCCCGGCTTTTTGCCCCCCGAGATCCGGGAAAACCCGTGAATGCGGGGAATCCCACCGCGGTAGTGGTGGTTGAGGAGTACGTCATGAGTGATTCGGTTGGTCAGTACCTCAACGAAATCGGCCTCGTCCCTCTGCTCACCGCAGACGAGGAGCGCGAGCTGTCGCAGACGATCGAGCGTGGCCGTGAGGCCCGTGCCCGCCTGGACGCGGGCGAGCGGGGCCGCGACCTGCGCAAGGCCGTGGCCGCTGCCGCCGCCGCCAAGGACCGGTTCATCCGGGCGAACCTGCGGCTGGTCGTCAGCATCGCCCGGCGCTACCCCCTTCCCCCCTCCATGGAGCTGCTCGACCTGATCCAGGAAGGCAACCTGGGCCTCGAGCACGCCGTCGACAAGTTCGACTGGCGCAAGGGCTTCAAGTTCTC
>DATBGF010000584.1:0-7600 GCA_036558145.1 Acidimicrobiales bacterium | reverse complement strand
GCCCCGGGGAAGTCGTCGAGCAGCGCGGCCAGCAGCGTGCGCCGGGCCGCGTCGTCGGGGAACGTGTTCGCGGCCCGCCGGCCGAACCCGGAGCGCAGGCCGGACCCGACCAGCCCGCCCAGCCCGGGCGGGCCACCGTCGATGGCCTCGACCTCCCCGGACACGGCCACCCGCACGGTCAGCGACAGCTCGGCCAGGACCTGCGCCCGGCCTGCGGTGTCCACCGCCCGGTCCCGCCCGGCCAGGACGGCGACCACGGGTCCCCGCAGGCCGTCGGGCCGGGTGATGTCGATCGACGTGGTCCGGCGGGCCGATCCCGGCGTGGCGGCAGGGCTGGCGGCGAGGGCCCGGCGGGGCCCCGGTCGGGGCGGGGCGAGGTCCACGGCTCAGCCCGCTCCGGCGCTGACCGGCAGGTGGGCGATCCCGTTGATGAAGTTCGACGCCACCCGCACAGGCTCCCCCACCCGCAGGTCGGGCGCCCAAGCGAGCAGGTGGCGCAGCATCTCCGCCGTCTCCAGACGGGCCAGGTGTGACCCGAGGCAGAAGTGCGGCCCCACGCCGAAGGCCAGGTGCGGGTTGGGGTCGCGCTCCAGGTCCAGGCCGTGCGGGTCGGCGAACACGGCCGGGTCGCGGTTGGCGGCCCCGAACCAGATCACCACCTTGTCGCCCGCCGCGATCTCCTGGTCGCCCAGCACGGTGTCGCGTGTGGCGGTCCGCCGGAAGTGCTGCACCGGGGACACGTAGCGCAGCAGCTCCTCGACCGCGGTGCCGAGGTGCTCAGGGTGGCGGGCGAGCCAGCCCCACCGGTCGTGCTCGGCCAGCGCCACCACCGCGCCGGCCACCGCGTTGCGGGTGGTCTCGTTGCCCGCCACCACCAGCAGCAGCCAGAACATACCGAACTCGGTGTCGTCGAGCCGCTCGCCGTCGACCTCGGCGGTCACGATCCGGCTCACCACGTCGTCGCGGGGATCGGCCCGGCGGTCGTCGGCCATGGCCTGGCCGTACGCCATCATCCCGGCCAGCGCGGCCATGGCGTCGTCGGCGTGCTGCAGGGCGCTGGGGTTGTCCGCCCCGACGAGGGCGTTGCTCCACCCGAAGATGAGGTGGCGGTCCTCGCGGGGCATGCCGAGCAGGTCGGCCAGCACCCGCAGCGGCAGCTCGGCCGCCACCGCCGTCACCAGGTCGATCTCGCCGCTCAGCCCGTCGAGGATGTCCCGGGCGTTGTCCTGCACCGAGAGGCGCAGCCGCTCGACCGAGCGGGGCGTGAAGATGGGGGTGAGGATCCGCCGCAGCCGGGTGTGCCGCGGGTGGTCCATGTTCAGCATCATCTGGCGGAACAGCGCCAGGCTCTCCTCCGCCATCGACGGCAGCGAGGTGCCGCCGAGCTCGGAGGAGAAGCGCTCCTGGTCCCGGTCCACCTCGCTGACCAGGGCGTGCGAAGTGACCGCCCAGAAGCCGGGGCTGTCCACGAACTGCAGCATCGGGTTGTCGCCCATCGTCCCGGCCATGGGCGGCTCGACATGCCAGGCGATCCCGCCCTCGCCCCGCAGCCGGTCGAACGCCTCGTACGGTGGCCCGTCCCGGAACGTCCGGCTCACCGCGAGGTCAGCGATCATCGGCCCGAGGGTACCGGAAACATCTAGATGTATGCTCGGCCGATGGGCTCCGAAGGGAAGGTGGCCGTCGTCACCGGGGGCGGCTCCGGCCTCGGCGCCGCCCTGGGATCGGTGTTCGCGGCCGAGGGCATGGCCGTGGCGGTGCTGGACATCGACGACGCCGCGGCCCGGGCGACCGCGGCCGGCCTGGCGGCCGAGTTCGGCGTGCCCACGGCCGCCGTGCCGGTGGACGTGGGCGACGGCGACTCGGTCCTCGCCGCGGCCCGCCGGGTCGAGACGGAGCTGGGCGGGTGCGACGTGCTGTGCGCCAACGTGGGCGTCCAGCAGTTCGGCGCCATCGACAAGCTCACCGACGACGACTGGCGCTTCGTGCTCGACGTCAACGTGCTCGGGACGGTGCGCACGGTCCGGGCCTTCCTGCCGCTGGTGCGGGCCCGCAGCGGCTGGCGGCGCATCCTGCTCACCGCATCGTCCAGCGTCCTCGCCCCCGGCGTGCGCATGGCCGCGTACCAGACCACCAAGTTCGCGGTCATGGGCTTCGGGGAGACGCTGCGGGAGGAGCTGGCCGGCGAGGGCATCGGCGTCACCGTGCTGTTCCCCGGCGGGATGATCACCCGGCACCTGGACTCGAGCGCCGCCGCCCGGCCGGCCGCGCTGGCCAGCACCGGGGCGCAGGCCGACGACCTGGATGCCATGCTGGCCCACCGGCCCCTGGCCGAGGGCGACGTGGTCATGCCGGAGAACGCCGTGCGCAACGTGCTCGCCGACCTCCGGGCCGACGAGCCCTACAGCCTCACGCACGGGAGCCACCGGCCGGTCTACGAGCAGCGCCGGGCAGCCATGGACGCCGCGTTCGACCGCATGGAGGGCACGTGAGCCAGGACAGCGACGACATCGAGGACATCAAGCGGCTGAAGGCCCGCTACTTCCGCCTCATGGACACGAAGGACTGGGACGCCTGGGGCCAGGTCTTCGCCGAGGACGCGGTGATGGAGGTGCCCGAGGCGGACATGGTGGCCACCGGCCGCGCCGGCATCCTCGAGTTCGTCCGCAAGGCCCTGTCCGGCACCGTGACCGTCCACCACGGCCACATGCCCGAGATCGAGCTGACCGGGGCGGACACGGCCACCGGCATCTGGGCCATGTTCGACTTCGTCGAGTGGACCTCGCGCGAGACGGGCGAGCGGTCCGGGCTCCGGGGCTACGGGCACTACCACGAGGAGTACGTCCGGGAGGACGGCGCCTGGCGCATCGCCCGCACCCGCCTGACCCGCCTGCGCGTGGATCCGCTGGCCTGAGCGCGCCGTGGAGACCTGGGAGCTGATCGCCCGGGAGCGGATCCGGGACACGCTGGCCCGCTACACCTGGTCGGGCGACTCGCTGCGGGCCGACGAGCTGGCCGCGACCTTCACCGAGGACGGCGAGCTGGAGGTCCGCGGCAGCGAGCCGGTCCGGGGCCGGGCCGCCATCGCCGCCTTCATCTCCGGCGTGGGCGAGCGCGCCGTGGCTCCGGCCGTCCGCAAGATCGTGCGCCACAACGTGACCAACATCCGCTTCCTGGAGCTGGAGCCCGACCGGGTGCTGGTCGCGTCCTACTTCACCGTCCTCACCGAGATCGGCCTCGACCACTACGGCCGGTACCGGGACACGCTCGTGCCGGTGGGCGACGAGTGGCTCTTCCGCCACCGCTTCGTCTCGACCGACTGGCGGGCCGAGGCCTCGACTATGGCTCCAGCGACTGCTCCGCGATCGAGATGAGATCGGGGTAGCGCATGGTGTGGGCGCCCCCGTCGATGAGGTAGAGCGAGCCCGAGACGTAGGACGCCTCGTCCGAGGCCAGCCAGGCCACCAGGCCGGCGATCTCCTCCGGCGTGGCGTAGCGGCCGATCGGGGCGTTCTCCACGTAGCCCTCGACGATGCCGGGCAGCATGAACGCGGCCTCCGTGAGGCTGGTGCGCACGAGGCCGGGGCCGACGGCGTTGACCCGGATGCCGGCCGGTCCCAGCTCCAGCGCCGCCACCTGGGCCAGCATCGCCACCCCCGCCTTGGAGCTGCAGTAGGCGCCCATGCCGATGCCGGCCTGGACGGCGTTGAGGCTGGCCGTGACCACGATGGAGCCGCCCTCGGTCATGCGCCGGGCCGCGTGCTTGATGGTCAGGAACGGGCCGGTCAGGTTGATGTCCAGCACCCGCGACCACAGCTCGAGGTCGGCGTCCACCAGCCGCTGGATGGAGCCGATCCCCGCGTTGGCGAAGGCGATGTCCAGCCGACCGAAGCGTTCGACGGCCAGGGTCGCCAGCGCCTCGACGTCGTCCTCCACCGTCACGTCGCCCTGCTGGACGGCGACCGCGTCGCCCAGCTCCTCGGCCAGGGCGCCGAGCAGGTCCTCGTTCAGGTCACCGGCGACCACCCGGGCGCCCTCGGCCACGAAGCGCCGGACCGCCTCCCGGCCGATGCCCGAGGCGCCCCCGGTGACGAGGGCGACCTTGCCGTCGAACCGGCTCACGGTGCGATCCCGATGCGCGACACGGGCCCGGCCGCCTCCTGGCGGCGGTGCAGCGCCCGCTCCAGCGAGGCCAGCAGCACGTTGCGGATCTCCCGGGGGTCGATGAGCTCGTCGAAGCCCAGCGTGCGGGCCGAGCGGAACGAGGCCTCGACCTCCGCGGCGCGCAGGCGGGCCGCCTCGTCCTCGTCGGATCCCGCGGCCCGGCTCAGCGCCGAGGCCCCCATGGCGCCCATCGTGGCCCCGGGCAGGGCGAACACGCCGGACTGGGCGTCGAAGGGGATCATGCCCATGACCATGGACCCGAAGCCGTACGCCTTGCGCAGCGTGACCTCGAACTTGGGCGTGGTGGCCAGTGTCTGCGCCGCGAACATGCGGGCTCCTTTCCGCAGGATCGCCTGCTGCTCCGACGCCCGCCCGGGCAGCACGCCGGGGTTGTCCGACAGGAACACGAGAGGCAGGTGGAACGAGTCCGCCACCTCGATGAACCGGGCCGCCTTGTCGGCGCCGTCGGCGTCGATCGAGCCGGCCAGCACCATCGGCTGGTTGGCCACCACCGCCACGGGATGGCCGCCGAGCCGGGCGAGCGAGCACATGACCGCCCGGCCGTAGTCGGGCTGCACGTCGAAGCGGGAGCCGGTGTCGAACACGGCGTCGAGCACCCGGCCCATGTCGTAGACCCGCCGGCCGTTGCGGGGCACGATGTCGACCAGCTCGGCCACCTCGCGGGGACCGGTGTCGCCCCCCTCCTGCGACGGCGGGTAGGACCACGCCGAGGACGGGAAGTAGGCGAGGTAGGCGCGCACCAGGTCGAGGGCGCTCTCGTCGTCCTCGGCCACGTCGTGGATCAGCCCGCTGGCCACGGCCACGTCCGGGCCGCCCAGGTCCTCCTTGCTGATCTTCTCGCCCAACGACTCGTAGACCACCGGCGGCCCGGCCGTGAAGATCGAAGCCTGGCGGGTCATCACCGTGTAGTCGGACATGGGCGCCACCAGCGCGCCGTGCCCCGCGGAGGCGCCGAGGACGGCGGTGACCAGCGGGACCCGGCCCGAGCACCGGGCCTGGGCCAGAAGGTCGGTCGGCGTGCGGGCGCCGTAGTGGCCGTCGGCCCGGAAGCCCGCGCCCTCCAGCAGCATGACCAGCGGGACCCGGTCGAGCACGGCCAGCTCGGCGGCCCGGTAGCGCTTGGAGTTCGACGCCTGGCTGATGGTGCCGGCCTTGACCGTGAAGTCCTCGGCCGCCACCACCACCGGGCGGTCGTCGATCGTCCCCGACCCGACGACCACGGCGTCGGCCGGGGCGTCCTCCCCGCCCACCAGGGTCCCCAGCTCCAGGAACGACCCGGGGTCGAGGAGGTGGTCGATGCGGGCGCGGGCGTCCAGCTTGCCGGCGGCCCGGTGGCGGCCCAGGCGCTCCTCGCCCCCCATGGCCCGGGAGGCGGCGCGCCGCTCGCCCAGGTTGTCGAGGACCTCGTCCCACTCCTCACCCACGGCTAGCGGCCCTCGAACTGCGGGGCGCGGCGCTCGACGTAGGCGGTGAGCGCCTCGCGCATGTCCTGGGTGTGGGCGTTCACGCTCTGGGCGAGCGCCTCGACCTCCAGCGCCTGGGCCAGGGACGAGCCCGGTGCCCCGTTCAGCTCCCGCTTGGTGATCGACAGCGCGATGGGAGGACCGGCGGCGATGGTGTCGACCAGGGCGTTCACCGTCTCGTCCAGGTCCTCGGCGGGGACGGCGGCGTTCACCAGGCCCAGCTCGGCGGCCTCGGTCCCGCTCACGGTCCTGGCTGTGAAGGCCAGCTCCTTGGCCTTGTGGGCCCCGATGCGCTGGCGCAGGAGCCACGAGCTGCCGAAGTCGAGGCTGAGCCCCCGCTTGGCGAAGATGACCGACAGCCGGGCGGTCTCCGAGCACCAGGTCATGTCGGCGGCCAGCGCCAGCCCGAGCCCGGCCCCCACGCAGACCCCGTCGACCGCCGCCACCACCGGCACCGGGCAGTCGTGGACGGCCAGCACGACATCCCCGATCACGCGCATGGCGTCGACCATCGTCGCCTGCCGGCCCTCGGCGCCACTCCCGCCGCCGCCCCCGCTGATGTCGGCGCCGGCGCAGAAGTCGCCCCCGGCGCCGGTCAGCAGGACGGCGCGGGCGCCCGAGTAGGCGATGTCCCGGAAGGTGGCGCCCAGCGCCACCCACATGTCCCCGGTGCAGGCGTTCTTGGTGGCGGGCTTGTCCAGCGTGACCCGGACGACGTGGCCGTCCCGCTCCGCCCGGACGTGGGGGTCGTAGGACCTCATGTCGCCGCGTAGCCCCGCGGCAGCGTCCGGTAGAGGTCGGTGTAGGTCACGATGCCCGGCTCGGCGGCCACCACCGCGGGGATGGCGTTCACGGCCGGGACCGCGGTGAGGATCATGCCCAGCACCATGAACTCCTCCATCGTGGTCGCCTCGAAGTCCGGCGGCGGGAGGATGTCGACCCGGGCGTGCAGTGACGGCCGGCCCTCGACGTCGATGATGTAGCCCATCTCGACCTCCCAGTCGGGCTCCAGCGTCTGGCCCTTGCGCCAGCGGAACTTGAGCTCGATGAGCGTGCGGCCCCCGACCCGGCCCTGCCAGCTGCCGGAGATGCCGGCCACGCAGCCGGCGGCGATCTGCCACGAGCCGAGGTCGAGGTCCTCCTTGGTCTGGGCGTACTCGGCCTCGCACTCGACCTCGTCGAGCTCCACGCCCAGGGCGTCGGCGATGACCCGCACGGCGTCCTCGAACACCGCGGTGCCCTTGCGGGTCATGGCGAGCAGGTCGGGGCTGTCGATGGGCTGGCCGAAGCCGGCCGGGATCTCGGTGGCCGGCGAGTCGTAGAAGGTGGTGTCGGCCGACTCGGAGACGGTGATCTTGTCGATGCGGTCGGACGCGGAGGCCAGCACGATGGCGAGCAGCTCGGCCCACCCCGGGTTGATGCCGCTGCCGAACAGGGAGGAGCCGCCCCGCTCGCAGGCCTCGGCCAGCCGCTGCCGGTCCGCATCGCCGAGCGCGTGGCCGGTGACGAAGCCGGCGGTGCTCACCATGTTGACCCCGGCTTCGAGGATCCGGACCATCTCGTCGACGTCCAGCCACATGGGGTTGTAGACGACGCAGTCCGGCCGCAGCGCGAACAGGGCGTCGACGTCGTCGGTGGCCGCCACCCCGATCGGCTCGATGCCGGCCAGCTCGCCCACGTCCCGGCCGACCTTGTCCGGCGACCAGGCGTAGCAGCCGACCAGCTCGAGGTCGTCCCGCCCCGCCATGGCCTTCACCGACTGCCGGCCGATGTTGCCCGTCGTCCACTGCACAACACGGATGCCCATGGCTGGACAGTTAAACAGCTAGATATCTCGGGCGTCCGATCCACCGACCGGGCGGGCGGCCGGGCACCGGAGGATGCGCGTAGCATCGCCACCGTGACGATCGCCGAGACGGTGGCACGGACCGTCGCGGCGCTGGGGTGCCGCC
>DATBGF010000583.1:0-7910 GCA_036558145.1 Acidimicrobiales bacterium | reverse complement strand
GAACAGCCGGGCACACCGTCGCACTCATCCGGCCGTGGCGGCGGCGTCGAACAGTTCGATGGCGGGTCCCCGACCATCGCCCGAAGGAGACCAGCCGTGATCGCATCAGGTGCATCGAGGCTGTTCGGCGTCCGCAAGGCCCTCGCCGCCCTGGCGGCTGCCACCGTGTTCGCCGGGTTGGTGGCGCCGACGCCCGCGGGCGCGGAGCCGGCGGATGCGACGCCGCGCCCGTTCGCCGGGGCGGGTGAGACCGGTGTGGTCGGCATGGGCACCGGGCAGGACGTGGCCGCGCGCCGGTCCCAACCGCCGTCGCCGACCGATGGGCCCGGGGGGTTCCTCTTCCGCCGTGACCGGTTCACGCCCCTCGCCGCGGTTCCGGGCGCCGGGCCGCAGCTCCACTACGCGATCAACGATCGCCGCGACATCGCAGGGTTCTACGTCGACGCGGGTGCGGAGCTGGGTCCCGACGGCTTCTATCCACCGGACGCGGTCCACGGGTTCGTGCGGGACCGGCGGGGACACGTGACCAGCTTCGACGTTCCCGACGGGACGAACCCGGTGCCTCAGGGCATCGACGACCGGGGCCGCGTCGCGGGCATCTATCTGGACGCCGACCTCGTCCAGACCGGGTTCGTGCGCGACCGGACCGGGGACGTCACCTCGATCGCGCTCAGCGCCATCGGCACGAAGGTCCGGGACATCAACGACCGCGGTCAGGTCGTCGGCATCTTCGGCGAACCCGCCGGCAACGACGTCGGCTACGTCGTGCGCAGCTTCCGGCGCGACCGCGACGGGACGGTCGACGACGTCGACATCCCCGGGGCCGGTGAGACGAGCCCCTACGCGATCGACGACGGGGGCCGGATCGTGGGCTCCTACACCGACGCCGGCGTGACCACCGGAACCGACGAGGGCTACCCGCCGGGCACGCTCCACGGCTACATCCAGGACCGCAACCGCGTCACCACCCTCGATGCCCCTGGGTCGGTCGCGACCGTCGCCCTCGACGTCAACGACTGGGGCCAGGTCGTCGGCGGCTACATCGACGCCACCGGGCGCCAACACGGCTTCCTCTACGACCACGGCCGCTACACCACGATCGACGCCCCCCGCCCGCTCGACCCTATGGCCATGGGCAGCATCGCCACCGGCATCAACGACCGCGGGGACATCGTCGTCCCCGAGCCGGCCATCGCGCTCGTTCCGCCGCGGGGCTAGACGGGGACGGCCTCGATGAGGCTCTGCTGGCCGTCGCTCTCGATCACCTGGGTCAGCCGGAGCCCGGCGCCGGCGAGCAGGTCCCGGTACTCGGCTTCGGTCCGCTCCCGGCCACCGATCGCGAGCATCTCGACGTCGACGAGCTTGGCGAGGAGGGACCCGGTCCCGTCGCGGGGCACCGCCTCGGCCAGCACGAGGCGGGCGTCGGGGCGCATGACCGCGCGGCAGTTGGCGAGGATCCGCCGGGCCGGCGCGTCGTCCCAGTCGTGGATGACCCGGGTGAGCAGGTAGGCGTCGCCGCCGGCGGGCACCGACACGAAGAAATCGCCCTCGATCACCTCACAGCGGTCGTCCAGCCCGGCCGCGGCCAGCAGCTCGCGGGCGCGCCCGGCGACGTCGGGGCGGTCGTAGAGGATCCCACGCCCGCCGGGGTGGCGGGCCAGGATCTCCGCCAGCAGGGCGCCGTTGCCGCCGCCGACGTCGACCACGGTCCGGAACCGGCCGAAGTCGTAGACGTCGACGACGGTGGCGACCAGCTGCCGCGACACGTCGGCCATGGCCCGGTCGAACAGGGCGGCGTCGTCGGGGTGGTCGCCGAGGTGCTCGAAGAGATGGCGACCGTGGGTGTGGTCGAAGGCAGGGTCGCCGGTGCGGGCGGTGTGGATCAGGTTGGTCCAGGCGTCCCGGAGGAAAGGTGACTCCAGCAGCATCGCCATGCTGCGCAGCGAGGCGTCCTCGTCGCTGCGGAGCAGCGCGCCGAGCGGGGTCAGGGCGAAGCGGCCTCGCGCCGGCTCGGCGAAGACGCCGACCTCGGTCAGCATGCGCAGCAGCCGGTGGAGAGACAGTGGATCGGCCCCGACGGCCGCGGCGAGCTCGTCGGCTCCCCGGGGGCCGTCGGTGAGGTGATCGGCGACGCCGAGCCGGGCCACGACACCGATGGACTGCGAGATCCGGCCGGCGCGGATGAGCAGCAGGAGCTCGATCGCGGCCGATGCCCCACGCGGTCTCATCCGGCCCCCTCGGGTAGGGCGATCTGGGCGAGGACCGGATCGGCGCCGTTCACCACGTAGCCCCGCCCCACGCTCATCGCGACCGGGGGCCGGCGGGGAAGGCGGCAGCCGAGCAGCTCGCCGTCCAGGTCGGGATCGGGTTGGAGCAGCACGCCGAGCTTCGAGCGGCGCAAGGGCCGGGTCCAGTGCTGGTAAGCGGAGCGGACGAGGTCGCCGCGCCCGGCCGCCACCACGAGCAGGTTGGCCCGGCGGCTGGTGCCGAGCGGGTCCAGGAGGGGCTCGTCGATGGTCTCGGCGTCGTCGACGAGCACGAGGACCCGCGGGGCGTCGCTGTCGAGCACGTCCTGGAGCGGCGCGACGTCGCCCGGGTCGACGACCCGGTGGATGCGGGTGTCGGCAACGAGCGGGGAGCGGGCCGTGGCGACCGCGGCCACGAGCGTGTCGGGCTGGGCGGCCAGCACGGCGCCGGCGATGGTCAGCAGGGTGGTGCTCTTGCCGGACCGGGCCGGCCCGGCCACCAGCACGTGCTCGCCCTCGTACGCGGTGACGGCGACCGGGCGGAGGTCGGACTCGGCCTGACCGATGGGCACGACCCAGGGCCGGCGGGTGAGCTGGGCGGCGGCACCCAGGTCGGGCCACGCCACCGCCGAGGCGAGGGTGCGGATCGGGCGGGGCGTCCGCTCGGGCGGCACGGCCGCGGTGGCGGAGCGGATCCGCTCGACCGCGGCGGCCAGCCCCTCGTGCGGGCGCGCGACGTGGATGAGCTGCCGGCTCTCGGAGGTCAGGGCGTGGCCGGGCAGCATCTTGGGCACGGCGCGCGACCCCACGTTCACGAGCGAGTAGTCGTTGAGGTCCGCCAGCTTGAGCGCCCAGCGCTGGCGGATGGTCGCGACCAGCCTCTGGCTGATCCCGCCGGGCCGGTCGGCGGTCATGATCACGTACACCCCGACCTCGGGACCGTCGGCGCAGATCCGCATGAGCGAGTCCACGAGGTCCTGTCCGGCCAGGTCCTGGTGGTCGTCCACGAAGGCCGTCCACCCGTCGACCAGCGTGACGACCATCGGGAGCCCGGCGCGGTCGGTCGGGCTCATCTGCCGGCGCTGCTCGAGCTGGTCGCGCAGGTCCCGGATCAGCCGCTGCTGGCGCTCGTGCTCGCCGGCCTGGACGTGGCCGCCGCAGTGGGGCAGCCGGCCGAGCGGAGCCAGCTCGCCCGCCCCGAAGTCCATGACGTAGAGGTGCAGCGCCTCGGGCGGGTGGAGGCGGGCCAGCGACAGCGCCAGGGACGCCAGGGTGGTCGTGGTGCCGCTGCCGACCACGCCGTAGACCGCCAGGTTGCCGTCGCCGGGCCGCCAGCCCACCGGGTACTGGGCCTGCGCCTCGGGATCGTCGCCGAGCGCGACCGGCACGTAGTCCAGCGGGATGTCGTCGCCCGCGGCAGCCCGGGCCCGGGCGAGGAGCGGGTCCAGGTCGTGGTCGGCGGGTAGGGGCTCGGGCCAGGGCCGGCGGGGCGGCGGGCTGTCCGTCCGCTCGAAGGCGGTCGTGATGGCCGAGACGAGCGCGGCCAGATCGGTCTCGTGCGGCGGGGCGGCGGCATCGGTCCCGGCCGCCGGCAGCGAGGCGGGCAGCGGGGGTGGTGCCGGTGGACGCGGCAGGGGCCCGTAGACGAAGGGAGCGACGTCCAGGGCCGCGGGCGCGGACTCGGTGCGCGACGCGGTGGAGAGGGCGGACTGGATGGCGACGACCTCGTCGGGCCCGAGGCGCACGTAGGCGCGCCCTGGTGTGGTGCGGGGGATGCCGGCGGCGCTGCCGACCCCGAGGATGTCGCTGGAGTCGGCGCCGTCCTGGGTGCGGAGCGCGATGCGCAGGTTGGTGTTGGCCTTGATGTTCTCGCTGATCGCCCCCTGGGGTCGCTGGGTGGCCAGCAGCAGGTGGACGCCCAGGCTGCGGCCCCGCTGGGCCACGCCGACGAGGGCGTCGACAAAGTCGGGGAGCTCCGCTCTCAGCGTGGCGAACTCGTCGATGACGACCAGCAGCCGGGGCATCGGCTCGCCGTCCGGTTGCTTGCGGAGGTAGTCGGGCAGGTCGGTGGCGGCCGCCTCCCGGAGCACCCGCTCGCGGTGCTTCAGCTCGGCCTCCAGGCAGCGCAGCGCCCGCTCGGCCAGGTGCTCGTCGAGGTCGGTGACCATGCCCACGGTGTGGGGCAGCCGGGCACACTCGTCGAAGGCGCTGCCCCCCTTGAAGTCGACGAGCACGAAGGTCAGGTGATCGGGGTCGAGGCAGGCGGCCAGGCCGGCCACCATGGACCGCAGCAGCTCGGACTTGCCCGCGCCCGTGGTGCCGCCCACCAGGCCGTGGGGCCCGTCGGCCACGAAGTCCACCCAGAAGACGCCCTCCTCGGTCACCCCGACCGGGGCCGCCGGCCGGGGATCGGCCCCGCCCGCCTTCCAGCGGGCGAGCACCGCCTCGGGGGTGCACTCCTCCAGCTCCAGCAGCGGCAGGAGCCGCACGGTCGCGGGCAGCCCCGCCCCGACGATCTCCAGCTCGGGGTCCTCGTAGCGCGCCAGCGACCGGGCACATGTGCGGGCCGTGCCGTCGCTCAGCCCGCAGGCCACGAAGCGCTCGACCTGCCAGTGCTCCTGGGGCCGGGACAGGTCGGCCCAACCGTCGGGGCCGTGCAGCTCGACGACCGTGTCGCACATGGCGGGCAACCGGTCGATGGACTCGGCCACCACGATGCCGGCCGTCGGTCCCCCGTCACCCCGCAGCAGCTTGCGGGTCGGTGCCCGCCGGCCGGCGAGCAGCGCCTGGTCGTCCACGACCAGCAGCAGCGTCGGCCCCGATGCGGCGTCTCCCCGGCCGGCGTCGAGCGCCGCCTCCACCAGCCTGGTCGACAGCTCGACGTCGCCCGAGAGCATCCGACCGCTGCCGGAGGGGTCGCGGGTGTGCGGCAGCCACTTGGCCCAGTCCCACTCGGGGCTCGTCTCGGGCCGGGCCAGCACCATCACCGGCAGGTCGGCGGGCCCGTGGTGGACCGCGGCCTGGCACAGCAGCGAGCGGGCGAACGCCAGCGCGGCGGAGCGGTGCCCGACGACGCCGACCACGCCGCCACCGGACAGGTCGACCGGCACGGCCGAGTGCGGCAGGACCGAGGCGGCCCGGACGGCGTCGCCCAGATCCTCCCGCGGCCGGCTGCCGGGACCGCCGCCGCGCGGCGCGACCGGCGGATCCCACGGCACATCGCCCACCCCGGCGCGCAGATGGAGGAAGTCGTCGTGCTGGGGCCGCCGTTCCCAGAGCCTGCGGCTCGGCAGCGTCACCCGGCGCATCATCTCCCCGGGGTCCGGCAGGGCGTCCCCGCGGCGGAGGTGCTCCTCCGCGCCCGCCTCGGCCAGCGTGCTCACCAGCTCGTCCAGGGCCTTGCGGTAGCGCTGGCGCTCTCGCCGGCTGCTCGTGCGGCCCTCCCGGCGACCGCTCAGCCACTGCGAGAGGGCCATCACGGGTGAGAGCGCCGCGAACATCAGGTAGAACGGCGACTTCATCACGGCGAACATCGCCAGCGCGAAGACCAGCGGCCCCACCATGCCGATCAGCGAGAGCGGGCGGGCGGTGCCGTCCTGGCGCGGCGGCTCCGGGACGTCGATCGGCGCCGGCGCCGCGGGAGGCGCGGGCCGGGGCGGACGGTTGAACGGGATGGTGCCGGCCGCGGTGGCGTGGCGGAGGGGGTCGACGGCGATGGGCCGGTCCCGGTCCTCCGCGGTGCGGACCTGGAGCTCGTGCGTCCCGACGCGCACGGTGACGCCGTCGTCGAGCATCGCCGGCGACTCCCCCACGGCCACGTCGCCCAGCCACGTGCCGTTCCGGGAGCCGAGGTCGGCGATGCGGACCGCGCCGTCAGCCTCGGCGGTGATGGCCGCGTGCCGCCGGGACACCGTCTCGTCGCCCAGGACGATCTCGCAGTCCGGCTCCCGCCCCACCACGGCCCGGCCGCCCAGCGGCAGCCGGACGCCGCGCCCGGCGTCGAGCCCGTTGACGACCACCACCTCGCGCCAGCCGGCGCGGAAGGGGCTCGCCGCTCCGAAGCGCACCAGCGCACCCTCGTAGAGGCCCGCTTCGCGCAGGTCCATGTCCGGGTCCGGCTGGACGTCACCGATCCACAGGCGTCCGCCCTCGGGCCGGAGGGCCGATGCCAGGTCGCCCACCGTGGCCGACGGGTGGTTCAGCTGGACATCGAGCTCACGCCGTCCCGCACCGTCCTCGTAGACCAGTTGCACGGCGCGTCACTCCCCCGGCTGGCGGGGTGCCAGCGGGTTCTCCGCCCGCCAGTGCCGGCGCACGGCCGCCTCGTGGTCCCGGACCGCGTCACGCAGGACGCCGACCACGCGCTGGATCTGCTCGATCGTGTCGTTCAGGTGGCCGGCGTGGCGCCTCAGGTCGTCGCGGTACTGCTCGGCGACCGGGCCCTCGAACTCGGTCAGGTCCCGCTCCGCCCGGGTCCGGGCGGAGCGGGCCAGCTCGAGCTTGGCCGCCAGGTTGATGAGCTGGACGTCGAGGTCCTCCGCGACCTCGACGGGGAACTCGGGGGCCGAGAGGTCCAGCGGATCGGGGGACGTGGGCGTGACCATCAGTCGGGCACCTCCACGGGGATCCGGTAGGTGCTGGCCTCCGACGGGTATCGGCCGTCGAGGCCGCGGACGCCGGGATCGCCGGGGCGCGCCACGACCACGGGCCGGCCCTGGTCCGCCTCGGTGGTCAGCTGCCCCCAGCGCACGACGATGTACCTGAGGTTGTCGTTCGCCGCCGAGGGATCGCTGTCGTACGGCTTCTCGAACGTGATGCGGGCGGCGTTGACGACCGCGATCCGCTGATGGGACCGAGGGTCGACGTAGTAGCTGGTCTGGGTGTGGACGATGTTCTTGTTCCGGAGGTTGGCGGCCTTGACCCCCTCGGCCAGGGCGTTGACGAGGCCCAGAGGCGCGGCGGCCCGGCCACGCCCGTAGCCCAGCGGGCCCTTCAGCTCCTTCGGCATGCCGCCCGCGTAGGGCGGCGGTGCCGTGCTGCCCGGCTCGCCGGTGTAGCGGCCGGTCTCCTGGGTCCCTTGGAGATCGCCGGGCGTGACGAGCCCGCCGGCGCCCGGGTCGGGTACCGCCGGATCGCGGACGCCCGCACCGGGCCCGAGTACGGGCATGCCGTTCTCGTCGAACTGCACGTAGCGATAGGCCGAGGCCGGCGCGAACCAGCCGTGGTCGTCGGTCGAACCCCCCATCGCGCCGTTGGTCACGGCGGCCGCCATCCCCACCCCCGTGTCCGGGTTGGTGAAGTCGACCGTCACCTGGCTGCGGCCGACCGGGGTAGCGCCGGGGGGCGGCGTGGCGGACACGACATACGGAAAGCCGTCGGGGCCCCGTATCTCCGTCTGCCCGTCGTCACGGCGCCTGACCGTCGACGGGCCAGACAGCGCGCCCGCGCCCACGAGCGGGCCCGGGTGCGCCCACATGCCGAGCGCGGCCTGCAAGGCGGCGTCGTCCATGTACCTGGTGCCGGGTGGGTCACCGGGCCCGGACGCGGGCGCCCCCGGGGCGACCGGACCCTGCCAGCCCCACGGGACTCCGGCGCGGTAGCCACCCGCCCGGCGGAACTCGGCGGCGACCCGGACCAGGCGGGTGTCGAGCTCGTTGCCCGTGC
>DATBGF010000582.1:0-3542 GCA_036558145.1 Acidimicrobiales bacterium | reverse complement strand
TGATGGTGCAGTCGGCGGGCGAGGCGCCGGTGGTCTCGAGGTCGACGACGCAGAACGTGACGGCGTGCAGGGGCGTGGTCAGGGCGGCGGTGAGGGGCACGCCGAGGATGGTAGCGAACATATGTACGAGTGGGGGCGCGGGTATCGAAAGAACGTGCTCGGGCGAGCTGAAGTGGCTGGATAGGCTTCGTCGGTGGCCATCCGCTATCGCTGTTCCGCCTGTGGCAACCTGACCCGATTCGACGTCGTGACGTCCCGGCGCACGCGCGCGTTCCACCACTACACCGTGGGTGGTGACCTGCACGTCGAGGACGAGACGGTCCTGGAAGAGCGCGTCGACGAGGTCACGTGCCGCTGGTGCGGCAACGGCGCAGCCGTCGAGGAGATCGACGACGCGGTGGAGGGCGGCGTGGAGATGACCACGGCTGCCTCAGACCGTTCGGGGCCGACCTGACCGATCCGGCGGGCGTGATCCGCCCGGCAGTCGAGTCGGCCCTCGCCGTGGCCCGCTCGGGCCTCACGGCCGATCCCGTCGTTCCGCCGCCTCCGGCCCTGCGCCCCTACCTGGGCTTCGCCCGCCAGACCCCCCAGTCCTTGCGGGCGATCGCCCGCGTCGTGGAGGGCGACGACGGCTTCCGCAGCCGGGTGGCCGAATCCGTCGACGAGGCCAAGGTCGGGCGGGCCGGCTGGCTGTGGCTCGCCCGGCCGGAGGGCTGGGCCGGCGAGCTGGAGGTGCTGGAGTCCGAGTCGGCGGCCCGCGACGCGGACGAGATGGAGGCCCGGGAGGAGCGCTCCGCCACCCGCAAGCTGGCGGCGGCGCAGGCGGCGGCGCGCCGCTCGGAAACGGAGGCGGAGGCGCACCGCAGCGAGCTGGAGATCGTGCGCACGGAGCTGGCGGCCGAGCGGGAGCTCCGCGTGAGCGCCGAGGCCCGCCTGAGCGCCCTGGAGGCCCAGGTCGCGGACCTGGCCGCGGCCCGGGGCGATGCCATCCGCAACCTGAAGCGGGTGGAGGCCCGGCTGGTCGACCGCTCGACGGAGGTCAACACGCTCCGGGCCCGCAACCGCGAGTTGGAAGCCGCCACGGCGCCTACCGATGTCGCCGATCGGTCCACGGCTGCGGCGGCCGGCGGCGGCCCGCCGCGCCCCGCGGACAAGGGCCCGCGCCCCGGTCCGCCGGCCCCGGCAGGGGAGGCCTCGGCCGCACCCGACCGGGTGGCGATCGCGGCCGAGCTGGGCCGGGCAGCCGAGGGCGCTGCGGCGGTGGCGGACGGCCTCGCCGCGCTGGCCCGCCTGCTCGACGCGGCCCCTACGGCGACCGGAACGGCTCCCGAGCTCGCCGCGGCCCCCGGGGCAGTGCCGGGGCCCAGCCGGGTGCCCGCCCGGCGGATCCCCCTGGTGCTGCCGGGCGGCGTCTTCGACGATTCGCCCGAAGCCGCCGATCACCTGTTGAGGACCCCGGGCGTGGCGCTCATCGTCGACGGCTACAACGTCACGATGACGGGCTGGCCCGAGCTCGCCGCGGGCGAGCAGCGGCGGAAGCTGGTCGCGGCGCTCCAGCGCCTGGCCGCCCGCACGGCCACGCCGGCCGAGGTCGTGTTCGACGGTGCCGACGTCGATCCCATGCTGGTGCCCTCGGCCGCGCGCCCGTTGGTGCGGGTGCGCTTCTCGCCTCCGGGCGTCGAGGCCGACGACGTCGTGCTCGACCTGGTCGAGCGACTTCCGGCGGTCACGCCCCTGGTGGTGGCGTCGAGCGACAAGCGGGTGCGGGAAGGTGCGAAGCGGTTGGGTGCCAACCTTCTGCACGCCCGCCAGCTCCTCGATCTCCTGCGCCGCTGAGGGCCGCCCGCCCGAAACTGTCACAGGGCGTTCGTAGGGTTGCGGGCGTGGAGCAGATGTCCGAGCCGACGACCGGCCGAGGGCGAGGAGACGACCGTGTCCCCACCGAACAGCACCCCGCCGGAGGGCGAGCCGTCACGCGACCGCCCGCTGGTCATCGACTGCGACGACTGCGCGATGCAGGACACCGACGCCTGTGCCGATTGCGTCGTCACCTTCATCTGCTCGCGCGAGCCGGGCGAGGCCGTGGTGGTCGACGTGGCGGAGGAGCGGGCGATCCGGCTCCTGTCCGGCGCCGGGCTGCTGCCGCGGCTGCGTCACGTGCGGCGCACGGGCTGAGGCGACGTCACGCCGACGGCGGGGCCTGCGTGACCGGCGTGGCTTGCCGCCGTGGGGCGGGATCGGCACGATGGCTGCCGTGTCCTCGGCCGTACCGACTGCTCGCCGCGTCCCCAACGTCGCCGACCTGGTGGCGCTGGGCCGCGAGCAGGGCCTCGACGCGGTCGGCGTGGCTCCGGCCTCGCCGTTCGCGACGACACGCCGGCACCTCGAGCGACGGCGGGCCGCGGGCCTCCACGGAGGCATGGCCTTCACCTACCGGCGCCCGGAGCGCTCGTCCGACCCCGGGGCCGCCCTGCCGGGCGCGCAGGCCTTGGTGGTCGGGGCGCGCAGCTACCGGCGGTCCACGGGTGGCGCGAGCGACCTCGACGGGTCGGGCCCGGCTTCGGCTGCGTCACCGGCGGGGCGCGTCGCCCGCTATGCCTGGGAGGACCACTACGGCCCGCTCCGGGACGCGTTGGGCGTCGTCGCCGCCCGGCTCCGCGCCGAGGGCTGGCCGGCCCGGGTGGTGGCCGACGACAACGCGCTCGTCGACCGGGAGGCGGCTTACCGCGCCGGGCTGGGCTGGTACGGCAAGAACGCCAACCTCCTGCTCCCGGGCGAGGGCAGCTGGTTCGTGTTGGGCACGGTCATCACCGACGCACCGCTGGCCCCGGCCGAGTCCCGGGTGGAGGACGGGTGCGGCGGCTGCACCCGCTGCCTCGACGGCTGCCCGACCGGGGCGATCGTGCGGCCCGGCGTGGTCGATGCCCGCCGCTGCCTCGCCTGGCTCGTGCAGGTCGAGGGCGCCTTCCCCCGGGAGCACCGCGTCGCCCTGGGCGACCGGCTCTACGGCTGTGACGACTGCCAGGAGGTCTGTCCCCCCAACCGGCGGGTCGACCGCACGGTCGCCGCCACGCCCGCCGATCCGTCGGCCCAGGTGATGGTCGACCTCGTCGACCTGCTGGAGGCCACCGACGACGAGCTGCTGGCCCGTCATGGGCGGTGGTACATACCCCGCCGTGAGGCGCGCTATCTGCGGCGCAACGCCCTGGTCGTGCTGGGCAACGTGGCGGACGGCCACGACCCGCGGGTGATCAGTGCCCTGCGCCGGGCGCTGGCCGCCTCCGACGGCCTCGTGCGTGCCCATGCCGTGTGGGCCGCCCGACGCCTGGGGCGTGACGATCTGCTCGCCGGCGGCGAGCACGACCTGACGTCCGATCCCGACCCCCTGGTGCAGGCCGAGTTGGCTGCACCCGTCGAACGGCGCTGAGGCGCGCCCGCGAGGATCCCCACCCATGCCGCACCTGCTGGTCACGAACGATTTCCCGCCCAAGATGGGTGGCATCCAGTCCTACCTGTGGGAGCTGTGGCGCCGCCTCGATCCC
>DATBGF010000581.1:0-3174 GCA_036558145.1 Acidimicrobiales bacterium | reverse complement strand
GAGCTGGCGGCCGACGTGATGGACAAGGGCATCTATCTGGCCGGTGGGGGGGCGCTGCTCAACGGTCTCGACGCCCGTCTACACCACGAGACGGGCATGCCCGTGGTCGTGGCCCCCAACCCGCTCCACGCGGTGGCCGTGGGGTCCGGCCAGTCACTGGAGGAGTTCGACGCGTTGAAGTTCCTCTTCTCGTCCACCGGCTACTGATCCATGGCCATCTCGCCACCGACCGGGTCCCGGACCCGGCTCGCCATCGTCGTGGCCGCGTCCGTCACCCTCGTGACGCTGGGCCTGCGCGACGCGCCCATCATCCGCAACCTGCGCGAAGGCGCCGCCACCGTCACCGATCCCATCGAGTCGGGGGTCGACACGGCCACCCGACCCGTGCGCAACGCCTGGCACGGCATCACCGACTACGACGACCTCAAGGCCGAGAACGAGCGCCTGCGGGACCAGGTGGAGCAGGCCGGCGCCGCCGACATCAGCGGCACCGACGCCGAGCGCCAGCTCGCGGACCTGTCCCTCGTGCTCGACCTGCCCTATGCCACCGACATCCCCAAGGTGGTGGCCCGGGTCGTCTCCGGGCCGCGCTCGAACTTCTCCCACGCGGTCGAGATCGACAAGGGCAGCGACGCCGGCCTGGCCGTGGGCATGCCCGTGGCCACCGGAGCGGGGCTGGCCGGCCGGATCACCCAGGTCACGTCCAACAGCGCCACGGTCGACCTCATCACCGACCCCGAGATCCGGGTGGGCGTGCGGCTCGCCTCCACCGGCGACCTGGGCACCGCCCGCGGCCAGGGCCGCGGCGACCCGCTCGTGGTCGACTCGTCCATCGGCCCCCGGGTGCAGATCGCGGCGGGGACCGGCGTGGTGACGAGCGGCGTGGACCGCAGCGCCTACCCGCCGGGCGTCCCGGTCGGCACGGTGACCTCCACCCGCACCGGGTCGGGCGGCCTGGCGCTGGAGCTCGTGGTCCAGCCGTCGGTGGACTTCGACCGGCTGTCGTACCTCACGGTCCTGCAGTGGGAGCCGTCGGGGTGAGCCGGTGAGCACGCGCGCCCAGCTCGTCCGGGCCGCCGTCGTCCTGTTCGCCGCCGTCGTCCTGCAGGTGACGATCATGTCCGACCTGCGGATCGTCGGCGCCCTCGGTGACGTCATGCTGGCGCTCACCATCGCCGCGGGCCTGACCGGCGGCGCCGATCGCGGCGTGACCTGGGGCTTCGCTACCGGCGTGCTGTACGACCTCGTGCTGGACACGCCGTTCGGGCTGTCCGCCCTGACCTACGCCCTGGTCGGCTACGCGGTGGGCCTGGCCGGCTCCGCGCTCATGCGGACCAGCGGCTGGTGGCCCGTGGGCGTGGCCGCGGTGGCGGGCGCCGTCCAGGCGACGCTCTACATCGCGCTGGCCAACCTGCTCGGCGATGCCTTCCCGTTCTCGCACCTGCCCGGCATCGCCCTGGTCATGGCGGCCTGGTGCGCGCTCCTGGTCCTCCCGCTCATCCGGGTCATGTGGTGGGTCCACGGCCACAGCGAACCGGACCGGTTGGAGGTGTTGCTCAGGTGAGCCCGGAACGCGGCCACGTCCCGCGCTTGCGGCTGTCGGTCATCGCCATCGTGGTGACCGCGCTGTTCGCGTCGCTGTTCGCCCGGCTGTACGACCTGCAGATCGTGGGGGCGGGCAGCTACCAGCTCAAGGCCGAGGCCAACCGGGTGCGGGAGGTGGCGCTGCCCGCGCCCCGCGGCCGCATCCTCGACCGCAACGGCAAGGTCCTCGTCGACAACCGCGTGACGATCGTGGTGGCCATCGAGCGCAACGGCTTCGACGAGCTGTCCGCCGAGCGCCAGACCAAGCTGCTGAACGACCTGTCCTGGAACCTGGCCGTGTACGGCCACCCGATCACGCCGGACGAGATCCGCTCCCGGGTCAACGACGTGCGCTACAGCCGCTACGCCCCGGTGCCCCTGGCCGCCGGGGTCCCGGAGGAGGCCAAGATCTACTTCGAGGAGCGGGCGGCCGACTACCCCTCCGTGGAGGTCGATCGCACGGCGCTGCGGGCCTATCCCTACGGCCCGCTGGCGGCCGCCATCCTCGGCTACGTCGGCAAGATCAACGACACCGAGCTGGCGGCCGAGGCCACCAACACGACCAAGCCGTACACGCTCAACGACGAGATCGGCAAGAGCGGCGTCGAGCAGACCTTCGAGCCCTGGCTGCGGGGCACGCCCGGCCTGCGCCGCATCGAGGTCGACGCCGAGGGCAACCCGGTCCGCGTCATCAGCGAGCGCCCGCCGAAGGCCGGCGACGACCTCTACCTCACGATCGACGCCGACCTCCAGGCGCTGGCCGAGCAGAAGGTGCAGCAGGGCCTGGCCGACGCCCAGGCGCGCCCCAACCGTGACGGCAGCCGCAACAACGGCACCACCGGAGCGGCGGTCGTGGAGGACCCCAACAACGGCCAGATCCTGGCCATGGCGTCGTACCCGTCCTTCGACCCCAACATGCTGGCCGACGGGGTCACCGAGTCGGAGTGGGCCTACCTCAACGACCCGGCCAACCACTCGCCGTTCAACAACTGGGCCATCCAGGGCCAGTGGGCGCCGGGGTCCACCTACAAGCTGTTCGTCGGCTACGCGGCGCTGATGGCCGGGGTCATGACCCCTGAGAAGATCTACCGGGACTCGGGCGGCTACTCGCTGGCCAACTGCAGCGGGCCCCACTGCTTCTGGCGCAACGCCGGCGGCGCGTCGTACGGCAACGTCAACATCAGCCGGGCGCTCACCGTGTCGTCCGACGCGTACTTCTACAACGTCGGCGCCCAGTTCTGGCTGAACCGGGACCGCTACGGCGGCGACGAGGCGCTGCAGAGCCGGCTCACGCCCTGGGGCCTCGGCTCGCCCAGCGGGATCGCGCTGACCAGCGAGCGGCCGGGCCGGGTGCCCACCCCGCAGTGGAAGGTCGACTTCGGTGGCCACGACCCGGTGTGGCGGGCCGGCGACAACATCAACATGGCCATCGGCCAGGGCGACGTCCTCGTCACGCCGCTGCAGCTGGCCAACGGCTACGCCACCTTCGCCAACGGCGGCACCCGCTACGTCCCCCAGATCGGCCTGCGGGCCGAGGCCTACCAGACCGGCCAGGTGACCCAGCAGTTCGACCCGGTGGTGGGCGGGCAG
>DATBGF010000580.1:0-2850 GCA_036558145.1 Acidimicrobiales bacterium | reverse complement strand
GGCCGGGGCAGCTGGAGCTGCAGCACCGCACCCCCGACCGGGCCTACCGGCTGGCAACCATCACCGTGACCGGGGAGCAGGCGGAGCCGCTGCTGGCCAGCCAGTTCGAGGTCCTGCGCCGCGCACCGGAGCTGGAGGACGAGCGACAGGCCTTCGGCGCGTGGCTGGCCGCCCCGCCAGACAAGACGCTGGCGTTCGCCGTCGAGACAGGCGACCTGAGCGGGCCGGCACTGGGTCGTGGACCGGTCGTGTACGCCTGCCCAATGCATCCAGAGGTCGCCAGCCCCGAGCCGGGCCCCTGCCCCCAGTGCGGCATGAAACTCCTGGCCGAGGCGCCCGCCACCCAGCCAGCCGGGCTAGACGCTGCGGCGATGCCGCCCGCTCACGGCGCCAGGGATCGCCCCGGTGAAGACCATGGCCAGGGCTCGGCTGAGGGCATCGTGTGGGAAGAAGACAGGGCGGCGATCAACCGGCTGACCACCCCGGCCAACACGCGGTGGAAGCTGGTTGACCCGACGGCCGGCGCCGATGCCACGATCGACTGGCGGTTCACCGTCGGCGACCGGGTCAAGATCCGGCTGGTCAACGAGATGGACGATCCCATGCAGCACCCCTTCCACTTGCATGGCGCGGGCCGGTTCCTGGTCCTGGCCCGCGACGGGGTGGCCGAGCCCAACCTGGTCTGGAAGGACACGGTGCTCGTCCGGGCGGGCGAGACGGTCGACATCCTCCTGGACGTCACCGGCCCGGGGCTGTGGATGGCCCACTGCCACATCGCCGAGCACAACCAGAACGGCATGATGTTCAGCTTCACCGTCGAACCGGAGCGGCCGGCGGGCTGACGTGGCCGCCCGACCGCGGTCAGGCAGCCGGACGGGGTGCGTCGACCAGTTGGTTCGCCGGGACGTCCTCGACGTGGGCCTGCGTGCCATCGGGGTACCGCACCACCAGGGAGACCACCCGGGACGCGTCGCCGAGCCCGAACAGGACGCGGGGGTCCTCGGAGGAGAGGTAGCCCCCGCCCGCCCGGACCTGGCGGACCAGCTCGCGTCCGTCGGGCAGGACGGCGGTCACGCGCGCCCCCGGGACGAACCCCGGCAGCCGGACGCCCAACCAGTTCCCGCTGCGGGTGGTGTTCTCGAGCAGGATCAGCGGCCCGCCGATCGAGTTGACGGCGACGTCGAGGTCCCCGTCGTTGTCGAAGTCCGCCGCCGCCAGCCCGCGGCCGTTGGTCTGCAGCCGTTCCCCGCCGCCGGAGAGCCCCTGGTCCGCGAACCGTACCGTCCCGTCCGACGTGCGGTTCTCCAGGACCTGGATCGGTTCGGCGTCGTCCGCCAGGTTCGTGAGCGGGATGTCGCCGTTGGCCAGGACGAGGTCGAGGTCGGTGTCGCGGTCGAGGTCGATCCACGAGTCGCCCCAGCCGGTGAGCGCCGGGGCGTCCCCGAGGTCGGCGCGGGCGTCCGCGTAGCGGCTCGTCCCGGACGCGCCCGGCAGCCCGCGGTAGATGGCGTGGCCCTCGCCCCGGGAGTTCGAGACGAACAGGTCCGTCAGGCCGTCGCCGTCGTAGTCGGCGGCGGCGATCCCCATCCCGGCGTTGTCGTCGTCGGCGCCGGCGCTCGCGGCCTCGTCCTGCAGGCGGAAGCCGAGGCCGGCCGGGTCCGCGGCGACGCCTCCCGGCCAGGGCTCGTTGTGGTAGAGGCGGTTCGGGTCCTCGTCGTTGGCCACGTACACGTCGAGGCGGCCGTCGCCGTCGAGGTCCATCACGACGGCGCCGAGGCCGTGCTCCGGCTCGCCCGCGTCGAGGCCGGCGAGCTCACCCACCTCGCGGAAGCTCGGCCTGCCGTTCCGGTCCGGGCCGGTGTTGAGGTAGAGCAGGTCGCGCACGCCGCGGTGGTTCGTGGGGTAGCCGGCGAACGAGTCGGGGATCGGCGCGTTGGGGTCGGTGTAGCCGGTGACGACGATGTCCGGGAGCCGGTCGCCGTTCAGGTCGCCGACGGCCGCGCCCGCGTGCCAGCCGTAGGCGGTGATGCCGGCCGGCCGCGCGATCTCGCTGAAGGTGCCGTCCCCCCGGTTCCACAGCAGCGCGTCGTAGGTGGCCGACGTGACGTAGAGGTCCGTCCGGCCGTCGAGGTCGACGTCGGCCGCCACGCAGCCGTTGCCGCGCAGCGCGAGGTTGGCGCCCGAGCCGCGGCTGACGTCGGTGAACGTCCCGCCGTCGTTGTGGAACAGGGCGCTGCGGGGCAGGTCGCCGGCCTCGCGATAGCGGGCGACGTCGCGCTCGGCGTAGGAGTTGACCACGAACAGGTCGAGCCACCCGTCGCCGTCGTAGTCGAGCCAGCACAGGCCCCCGCCCATCATCGCCTGCGTGTCGCCCGAGCCGGAGGAGTAGCGGAACGCGCCGTGACGGAACCGCAGGCCGACCTGGCCGGCGACGTCGTGCAGATCCGGCGCCACGAAGCCCTCCGGGTCCAGCCGGGCCGGGGGACCCGTGTCGGATGAGGACGGCGAGCCCGACGCGTCCCGCTCGCGCTTCACGGCGAACCCGCGGTCGCCCAGTGCGAGCTCGAAGGTGCGCTCGAAGCGGAGCGGTTGCGAGCCGACCAGCGTGGCGACGGCGATCGGCGGGCCCTGACCGTCGCCGGGCTCGAGGCTCACGCCGGCATGGTCGACCTCGCCGGCCGGGATGCCGACCCACGCCAGGGTGGCCAGGACGATCTGGTCGGCCGTGTCCCGGTCGAGCTGGGTGGCGACCCCGGTGGAGGGCAGGATCTGCACCTCGGGCAGGTCGCCCCTCGACGGGGCGTCCACGCCGGCCTGGCCCACGCTCGGCTCCGCCGCGATCCCGGCGAC
>DATBGF010000579.1:0-16714 GCA_036558145.1 Acidimicrobiales bacterium | reverse complement strand
CTCGTACTCGCTGAAGTTGCCCTCGAACCACCGGACCTGGCTCTCGCCCTCGAACGCCAGGATGTGGGTCGCGATGCGGTCGAGGAACCAGCGGTCGTGGCTGATCACCACGGCGCACCCTGGGTAGGCCTCGAGCGCGTCCTCGAGCGCCCGCAGCGTGTCGACGTCGAGGTCGTTGGTGGGCTCGTCGAGCAGCAGCACGTTGCCGCCGGTGCGCAGCACCTTGGCCAGGTGCACGCGGTTGCGCTCGCCACCGGACAGCACCCCGACCGGCTTCTGCTGGTCGGACCCGCGGAAGTTGAACGACGCCACGTACGCCCGCCCGTTGACCTCGCGGGTGCCGACCTTGATCAGGTCCTGGCCGTCGGTGATCTCCTCGTAGACCGTCTTGTCGGCGTCGAGCGCGTCCCGGGACTGGTCCACGTAGGCCAGGTCCACCGACGAGCCGACGGTGATCGTGCCGCTGTCGGGGGACTCGGCGCCGGTGATCATGCGGAACAGCGTGGTCTTGCCCGCGCCGTTCGGGCCGATGATGCCGACGATGCCGGCCCGGGGCAGCGAGAACGACAGGTCGTCGATGAGCAGGCGGTCGCCGTAGCCCTTCTGCAGGTGGTCGACCTCGATGACCTGGTCGCCCAGGTGGGGGCCGGGCGGGATGTGGATCTGCAGCCTGTCGGGCCCCCGCTCGGCCGCCTCGGCCTCGGCCTGCAGCTTCTCGTAGGCGGCCAGGCGGGCCTTGCCCTTGGCCATCCGGGCCCGGGGTGCCATGCGCACCCACTCCAGCTCCCGCTCCAGGGTGCGCTTGCGGGCGGTGTCGGCCTTCTCCTCCTGGTCGAGGCGGGCCCGCTTCTGCTCCAGCCAGCCCGAGTAGTTGCCCTCGAACGGGTAGCCGCGGCCCCGGTCGAGCTCCAGGATCCAGCCCGCCACGTTGTCCAGGAAGTAGCGGTCGTGGGTGATCGCCACCACCGTGCCGGCGTAGTCCCGCAGGAAGCGCTCCAACCACGCCACCGACTCGGCGTCGAGGTGGTTGGTCGGCTCGTCGAGCAGCAGCAGGTCGGGGCGGGACAGGAGCAGCCGGCACAGCGCCACCCGGCGCCGCTCGCCGCCCGACAGCGTGGTCACGTCGGCGTCGCCCGGCGGGAGGCGGAGCGCGTCCATGGCGATCTCGGTGGTGCGGGACAGGTCCCACGCCCCCGCGGCCTCGATCTTGGCCTCCAGGTCGGCCTGGCGGGCGCCGAGCTTCTCGTAGTCGGCGTCGGGATCGGCCCAGCCCGCCATCACCTCGTCGTACTCGGCCAGCAGCGCCGCCACCGCGCCCACGCCGTCGGCCACGTTCCCGGCCACGTCCTTGTCCGGGTCGAGCTGCGGCTCCTGCTCCAGCATCCCCACGGTGAAGCTGGGGGTGAGCCGGGCCTCGCCGGTGAAGCCGTCGTCCACCCCGGCCATGATCCGCAGCAGCGACGACTTGCCCGCGCCGTTGGCCCCGAGCACCCCGATCTTGGCCCCGGGGAAGAACGACAGCGAGATGTCCTTCAGGACCTCCTTGTCGGGAGGGTGGAACCGGCTCACCTTGCGCATGGTGAAGATGAACTGCGCGCTCATGCGGGCGACCGTACCGGCTAGACCCTTCCGTCGTGGAAGCCGGGGCGCAGCGGATCGTGGAGCGGTACGTGCGGTGGGCGGACCGGGCGGTGCCGGGGCGTGTGGTCGGGGTGTACGTGATCGGGTCGACCGCGCTGGGGGCCTACCGGCACGGGCACAGCGACCTCGACGTCGTGGCCGTGCTGGACCGGCCCGTGCCGATCGGGCGGCTGCGGGCGGTGCACCTGGCGTCGTGGTCGGGGGCGGCCCGGCGGGCGGCGCGGCACGGGCAGGTGGCGGTGCCCGGGAACGTGAACGCCGCCTACGTCGTGGCCGGCGAGCTCGGGCGGCCGGTGACCGAGATCGTGCCTTTGGCGTCGCATGTCGGGCTCCGCTTCGGGACCGGTGAGGCGTTCGACGTCAACCCCGTCATGTGGAAGGTGCTGGCCGAGCGGGGCATCACGGTGCGGGGGGTCGCCGCCGGGGAGCTCGGGCTCGACCCCGAGCCCGGGGCGCTGCGGGACTGGAACCTGGCCAACCTCGACGGGTACTGGGGGCCCTGGGCCCGGGGCCTCGCCGTCAAGGGCGGACCGCGCTGGCGCAGCTCGGGCTGGCTGCTGTCGTGGGGGAGCCTGGGAGCGCCCCGGCTGCACGCCACGATCGCCACCGGCGACGTCCTCAGCAAGGAGGCGGCGGGGGAGTACGCGCTGGCGACCTTCGGGGACGAGTGGCGCCCCGTCGTCGAGGAGGGCCTGGCCTACCGGCGGGGCGAGCCTTCACCCGGGCACTACCGGGACCGGGGCCAGCGCGTGCGCGCCACCGCGGCGTTCGTCCAGGAGGTCGTGCGCAGCGCGCACGAGCTGTAGCCGCGCCGGCGGGCTCAGGCCGGGCGGACCGAGACCAGGTCGTCGATGGGCAGGACGACGTCGACGTCGTCCACGACGAACCAGGCGCTGTCCTTGACGCAGGACAGCAGGGTGCCGCGCCACAGCGTGGAGGCGGTGCGCACGATGACGAGGCCGCCGAGGAGGGGTCGCAGGACGCCTGCGGTCACCCTGGGACGGTCGATCACGCTCGGGGCCATCGTCGCACTCATGGCTGCCTCCTGTCGGAGCCAACTTTCGATTCGGTCTACATCCGTAGAGTCCGTACGTGGTGGATGCGTGCGGTGACTCTTGCCACTCGGCCTTCAGGCCCAGGTAGGGGGGCGGTAATGCTCCGGAAATACCCGGGCAACACGGTCCCGCAACCATGGCCCGGTGCGCGTCGAGGAGCTGTCCGGGTTCGTGGTCGGGGTCACGGCCGACCGCCGGGCCGGCGAGCAGATCGCCATGCTCGAACGCCGGGGCGCGGAGGTCGTCCACGGTCCCGCCATCCGCACCCATCCCGTCACCCTCGACGGTGACCTGGCCGCCGCGCTCGACGATCTGATCCAGAAGCCGCCGGACGTGACCGTGCTGTCCACCGGCATCGGGGTCCGGGGCGTCGTGGAGGCGGCCGAGGTGCTGGGCCGGGCGGAGGCGCTGCTCGACGCGCTCGGCTCGTCCCGGGTGCTGGCCCGCGGTCCGAAGGCCCACGGTGCGGCGGTCACCGCCGGCCTGGCCGTGGACTGGAACACGCCGTCGGGCGTGTCCCGCGAGATCCTGGCCGAGCTGGGCCGGACCGGCATCGCCGGGGCCCGGGTCGCGGTGCAGCTGGACGGGGCCCGGACCCAGCCGCTGGCCGACGCCCTGGCCGGGCTGGGGGCCGAGGTCGTGGCCATCCCCGTGTACCGCTGGTCGCTGCCCGAGGACACCGGCCCGGCGCTGCGCCTGGCCCAGGCGGTGGCCGACGGCCGGGTGGACGCGGTCACCTTCACCGCCCGGCCCCAGATCGAGAGCCTGTGCGAGATCGCCGAGACGCACGGGGTGCTGGGCCCGCTGCGCCACGGGTTCGGCCGCGGTGTCCTGGCCGCCTGCGTGGGTCCGGTGTGCGCCGAGGCGGCGGTCGAGGCCGGCTTCGGCGAGCCGGTCGTGCCGGTCCGGCCCCGGTTGGGCTCGATGGTGATGGCGGTGGCGGAGGCGCTGGGACGCCGGTCGGTGCACTTCCGGCTGGGCGGCGATCCCGTGCGGCTCCAGGGCCGGCTCGTGACCGTGGGCGGCACGTCCACCCAGCTGAGCGACCGCGAGCGCGACCTGCTGGCCGCGCTGGCGCGGCGGCCCGGCGTGGTGGTGTCCAAGGCCGAGCTGCTGGCGGTGGCCTGGCGCGACGGCGACGCCGACGAGCACGCCGTCGAGGTCGCGGTGGCCCGCCTCCGCCGCCGCCTGGGCAGCCGCGGCCACCTGCTGGAGACCGTGTTCCGCCGCGGCTACCGCCTGGCTGCGTGAAGAGCGGCTCACTGCCCGCGGCGGGCGGTGAGAGGACAATCGCCGGGGGCGGGACGGCCGGTGCGGCGGCTGTGCGACGGCGTTCACCGCCGTGTCGCGGGGGCGAAACAGCGCTCCGGGACTCTGGCACCCATGTCCGGCCCCGATCCCTACCCCGTGCGTGCCCGCCTCCGTGGCCTGTGGAGCTTCACGGGGCGCGCCCGGGTGCTGCACCTCAGCTGGGTGGCGTTCTTCCTCACCTTCGTCGTGTGGTTCGCCTACGCCCCCTTCGCCCGCACCATCCAGGCCGACCTGGGCCTCACCGCGGCGCAGACCAAGACGCTCGCCCTGTGCAACGTGGCGCTGACCGTGCCCGCCCGGGTGTTCGTGGGCATGGCGCTGGACCGGTGGGGGCCGCGGCGGGTGTTCGGCGCCATCCTGATCGGCGCGGCGATCCCCAACACGGCGTTCGCGATGGCGCACAGCTTCGAGGCCCTGGTCGCGTCCCGGCTGGCGGTGTCGCTGGTGGGCGCCGGGTTCGTGGTCGGGATCCGCATGGTGTCGGAGTGGTTCCCGGCGCGCGAGCTGGGCACCGCCGAGGGCGTCTACGGCGGCTGGGGCAACTTCGGGGCCGCGGCCGCGGCGTTCGCCCTGCCCGCGGTGGCCGCGGTGGCGGGTGGCGAGAGCGGGTGGCGCTGGGCGATCGGCTCGGTGGGACTGCTGTCCGCGGCCTACGGCCTGGTCTGGCTGCGCAACGTCACGGATACGCCGGAAGGCGTGACCTATGAGCGCCCCCGGCGCCAGGGGGCGCTCGAGGTCACGCAGCCCGCCGCGGTATGGGGACTGGCGGCCATGACCGTGCCCCTGTCCGCCGTGCTGGCGCTCATCGGCTGGCGGGTGTGGCACGAGGGGGCCCTGTCCGACACCGCCTTCGTCGCGGTCCTGGTGGCGGTCGTCGCCCTCGGCGTGCTGCAGGAGGTCGCCGTCTTCCGGGTCAACCGGCCCGCCCTGGCCCGCGCCTACCCGCCCGAGGACCGCTACCCGTTCCGCACCGTCGCGGTCCTGTGCTTCGCCTACCTGGCGACCTTCGGCTCGGAGCTGGCGGTGGTCAGCGTCCTGCCCGCCTTCTTCTCCGACACCTGGCACCTGGGCCCGGCTGCCGCGGGCCTGGCCGCCTCCGGCTACGCGTTCGTGAACCTGGTGTCCCGGCCGGGCGGCGGCCTGCTGTCCGACCTGATCGGCAGCCGGCGCCGGGCGCTGACCATCGTGTGCGCGGGCAGCGTCGCGGGCTACCTGCTGCTCGCGACGCTCTCGCCCGCCTGGCCGTGGATCGCGGCCGTGGTGGCGTGCATGGCCTGCGCGGTCTTCGTCCAGGCCGGGGCCGGGGCCGTGTGCGCGGTCGTGCCCCTGGTGAAGCACCGGGTGGCGGGCCAGGTCACCGGCATGGCCGGGGCCTACGGGAACATCGGCGGGATCGTGTTCCTGAGCGTCGGCCTGGCCGCGTCGACCCGTGTCCTGTTCCTGGTGATGGCGGCCGCCGCCGCGGTCGCCACCGGACTGTCCCGGCTCATGGTCGAGCCCGGGGCCCGACCCCATGAGGTGACGCTGATGATCCCCGACGCGGACACGCCCGCGCTGGCGGTGGCGGGCGGATGACGGCCGACCGCGACAGGCCCGTGCTGGTGGTGGCGGGCAACGGCATGGTGGGCCACCACTTCCTGGAGGCCGCGGTCGAGCGGGGCCTGCACCGCTCGCACCGGATCGTCGTGCTGGGCGAGGAGCGCCACGCCGCCTACGACCGCGTGCACCTCACGACCGCCCTGGAGGGCGCCGACCCCGGCGCCCTGCGGCTGGGGGCGCCCGACTTCCACCGGGCCCATGGGATCGACCTGCTGCTGGGCCGGCGGGCCGAGGCGCTCGATCCCGCCGCCCGGACCGTGACGACGTCCGACGGCGAGACCATCGCCTACGACGACCTGGTGCTGGCCACCGGCAGCGCGCCGTTCGTCCCGCCGGTACCGGGCACCGACCTGGCCGGCGTGTTCGTGTACCGCACGCTGGACGACGTCGACGCCATCCGCTCGTGGGCCAGGCAGTGCGAGCGGGGCGTGGTCGTCGGCGGCGGCCTGCTGGGCCTGGAGGCCGCGGGCGCGCTGCGGGCGCTGGGCGTGCAGGTCACCGTGGTCGAGCTGGCCGACCGGCTCATGGCCGTCCAGCTCGACCCGGCCGGCGGCAAGGCCCTGCGGCGCCGAATAGAGGGCATGGGCATCGAGGTGCGGACCGGAGTGGCGGCGTCGGCCGTGCAGGGCACCCACGACGGCCGGGTGGCCGGCCTGTCGTTCGGCGACGGCGACGACGCTCCCGCGCCGATCGAGGCGGAGGTCGTGGTGTTCGCGGCCGGGATCCGGCCCCGCGACGACCTGGCCCGGGCCGCGGGCCTGGCGCTGGGGGAGCGGGGCGGCGTGGCCGTGGACGACACGCTGGCCACGTCGGACCCCCACGTGTGGGCCATCGGCGAGGTGGCCGCCCACCGGGGAGGCCGCCCGTACGGGCTGGTCGGCCCGGGCTACCGCCAGGCCGAGGTGGTCGCCGACCGCCTGGCCGGCGGGACGGCCACGTTCGAGGGCGCCGACACGTCCACCAAGCTCAAGCTGCTGGGCGTGGACGTCGCCAGCGTGGGCGACGGCTTCGCCACGTTCGAGGGCGCCGAGGAGATCAGCTACGCCGACCCCGTCGCCGGGATCTACAAGAAGCTGGTCGTCTCGGCCGACGGCCGGCGGATCCTGGGCGGGATGCTGGTCGGCGACGCCGGCGCCTACGACTCCGTGCTGGCCTACGTCCGCAACGGCCTGCCGGCCCCGGACCGGCCCGAGCGCCTCATCCTGCCCGCGGCCGGCGGCGGCGAGACCGTGGGCCTGCGCCCCGGCGACCTGCCCGACGCCGCCACGATCTGCTCCTGCCTCAACGTCACCAAGGGCGCCATCTGCGAGGCCATCGACGCCGGGGACCTGGCCGACGCGGCGGCCGTCAAGGGCTGCACCCGGGCCGGCACCGGCTGCGGCTCCTGTGTCCCCGTCCTCGGCGAGCTGGTCAACGACGCGCGGCGCAAGGCGGGCAAGGAGGTCGTGACCCGCCTGTGCGAGCACTTCGGCCAGAGCCGGGCCGAGCTGTTCGAGATCGTGCGGGTCACCGGCATCCGCACGTTCGCCGAGCTGGTCGACCGGTTCGGCACCGGCAGCGGCTGCGAGATCTGCAAGCCGGCGATGGCGTCGATGCTGGCGTCGCTCGCCTCGGGCTACATCCTCGACGGCGAGCAGTCGGCGCTCCAGGACACCAACGACCACTTCCTGGCCAACCTCCAGCGGGACGGCACCTACTCGGTGGTGCCCCGGGTGCCGGGCGGCGAGATCACCCCGGACCAGCTGATCGTGCTGGGCGAGGTGGCCCGCGACTTCGACCTCTACACCAAGATCACCGGCGGCCAGCGGGTCGACCTGTTCGGTGCCCGGGTGGACCAGCTCCCGGCCATCTGGGCCCGGCTGGTCGACGCGGGCTTCGAGTCGGGCCACGCCTACGGCAAGGCCGTGCGCACGGTGAAGTCGTGCGTGGGCGAGACCTGGTGCCGCTACGGCGTGCAGGACTCCGTCGGCATGGCCATCCGCCTGGAGCTGCGCTACCGGGGCCTGCGCTCGCCCCACAAGCTGAAGCTGGCGGTGTCGGGCTGCGCCCGGGAGTGCGCCGAGGCCCAGGGCAAGGACGTGGGCGTCATCGCCACCGAGCGGGGCTGGAACCTGTACGTGGGCGGCAACGGCGGCATGCGGCCCCAGCACGCGGTGCTGCTGGCCGAGGACCTCGACGACGAGGCCCTGATCGCCGCCATCGACCGCTTCCTCATGTACTACGTGCGCACGGCCGACCGGCTGGAGCGCACCGCCACCTGGCTCAACAAGCTGGAGGGCGGGCTCGACCACCTCAAGGCGGTGGTGCTGGAGGACAGCCTGGGGATCTGCGCCGACCTGGAGGCCGACATGGCCCGCCACGTCGCCACCTACGAGTGCGAGTGGCGCGCCACCCTGGCCGACCCGGAGCGCCTGGCCCGCTTCCAGCCGTTCGTGAACTCCGACGAGCCGGACCTCTCCCGCACCTACGTCCGGGTCCGGGGCCAGCGCCAGCCCGTCGAGCTCGTCCCCGCTCGGGTGGGACCGTGAGCACGTGGGAGCGGGTCTGCCCGCTGGACCGGCTCACGCCCGACCGGGGCGCGGTGGCGCTCGTCGGCGACGCCCAGGTGGCGATCTTCCGCCTCTCCAGCGGAGAGGTCTTCGCGGTGGGCAACCGCGACCCGTTCTCGGGGGCCCAGGTGCTGGCGCGGGGGATCGTCGGCGATCGCGGCGGCGTGCCCAAGGTGGCCTCGCCGCTCTACAAGCAGTCGTTCTGCCTGCGCACCGGGATCTGCCTCGACGACCCCGAGGTCGCGGTGCCGAACTACCCGGTGCGGATCGACGACGACGGCTGGGTGGCGGTCAGCCCGTGAGCGAGGCCGCCGTCTGGCTGCGGAGCGCTCCGGCGCATTCGCCGGAGCTGCTGCCGCTGGACGCGGGGGAGCAGTACCGCTTCACGTTCGCCATGGACTCGTGCGTGGGCTGCCACTCGTGCGAGGTGGCGTGCGCCGAGCAGAACGGCCTGCCCGCCGGGACCGCCTGGCGCCGGGTGGGCGAGTTCGAGGGCGGCGACCACCCGCGCACGCGGCGCTTCCACCTGTCGATGGGGTGCAACCACTGCCTCGACCCCGCCTGCCTCAACGGCTGCCCGACCAACGCCTACGTCAAGCTGGACAACGGTGTCGTCGCCCACCACGCCGACGACTGCATCGGCTGCCAGTACTGCACCTGGAACTGCCCGTACTCGGTGCCGGTGTTCCAGCCCGACCGGCGCATCGTCACCAAGTGCGACATGTGCCTGCCGCGACTGGAGGAGGGGTTGAAGCCCGCGTGCGTCGGCGCCTGCCCGACCCGGGCGCTCGACGTCGAGCCGGTGAGCGTGGCGGCCTGGACCGCCGACCACACCGGCGCCGACGCACCGCACCTGCCGCCCGCGGACCTGACCCTGTCCACGACCCTCATCACGCTGCCCGGTGGCGACCTGGCGGGCACCGTGGCGGCGTCGGACGTGGACCTCCACCCCGAGCACCCGCACTGGCCTCTCGTGATGCTCACGCTGCTGACGCAGCTGTCCCTGGGAGTCAGCCTCACGGCCGGGACGCTCGGGCAGCGGGCCGTGGCCGCCGGGCTCGCGGGCCTGGCGCTGGCGGGATCGCTGCTGCACCTGGGCCGGCCGGTCCACGCGTGGAAGGCGCTGCGCAACCTGCGCCGTTCCTGGCTGTCGAGGGAGGCCGCGCTGCTCGGCGCCTACGCGGGGCTGGCTCTCGTCGCCGTGGGGGCCCCCGTCCTGGCCCCCGCGGCGGCGGCCACCGGCATCGCCGGCGTGTTCGCCAGCGGCCGGCTCTACGTGGTGCCCGGACGGCCCGCCTGGGACACGCCGCTCACGATCGCCGCGTTCTTCCTCACCGCCCTGGCCACCGGGCCGCTGCTGACCGGCCGCCCGGCCGTGGCCGCGGGCGCGGTCGTCGCCCTGGCGTCGGTGTGGCTGGCCAACCTGGCACGCCTGGCACGCGACCCCCGGCGCGAGGCCCGGGGCACGATCACGCTCTACCGGCACCCGTTCGGCGGGCTCACCGCGCTGCGCTGGGTGCTCGTGGCCGTGGGCGCGGTGCTCGGGTTCCGCTGGCCGGCCGCGGCGCTGGCGCTGGTGGCGCTGGGCGAGCTGGCGGGCCGCTACCTGTTCTACGTGACGGTGGTCCCGCTCAACATGCCCGGGCCCCACTACCGGCCGGGCCGGCGCCACTGATGCCGGGCCGCCTGCGCACGCTGCTGGGCCTCGACCACGGCGGCGACCGCTACGGCTACGTCAGCGACGACCTGGTCGGCCCGGTCAGCGCCTCGCGGGCGCCCGAGCGCTGGGTGCGCACCACGTGCGGCTACTGCTCGGTGGGCTGCGGGATGCTGGTCGGCGTGCGGGACGGCAAGGCCGTGTCCGTCACCGGCGACCCCGACCACCCGGTGAACCGGGGCCGGCTGTGCCCGAAGGGCCTGTCCGAGCACCACACGCTGGCCGCGCCCGGGCGCCTGACCCACCCCACCGTCGACGGGCGCCGCGCCTCCTGGGACGAGGCCCTCGGCCGGGTGGCGGACGGCTACCGGCGGCTGGTCGACACCCACGGTCCCGAGGCGTTCGCGGTCCTCTCGACCGGACAGCTCGTCACCGAGGAGTTCTACGCTCTCGGCAAGCTGGTCCGGCTGGGCATGGGCGTGCGCCACTTCGACGGCAACACGACGCTGTGCATGGCGTCGGCCGTGTCCGGCTACAAGCTCAGCTTCGGCAGCGACGGCCCGCCCGGCGCCTACGACGACTTCGCCGAGGCCGACGTGATCCTGCTCGTCGGGGCCAACATCGCCGACAACCACCCGCTGCTGGCGCCCCGCCTGCTGGACAACCGCCGCGCCCAGGTGATCGTGGTCGACCCCCGGGTCACCAAGACGGCCATGCTCGCCACCCAGCACCTGGCGGTGCGGCCCCGCAGCGACGTCACGCTGCTCAACGGGATCATCAAGGTGCTGCTGGACGAGGGCCTGGTCGACATCGCCCGCGTGCGCCGGGTGGCGCACGGCCTGGACGAGCTGGTCGACCACGTCCAGGCCTTCGACCTGGAGCGGGTGGAGCGCGAGTGCGGCGTGCCCGCGGCCGAGGTCCAGCGGGCCGCCCTGGCGCTGGGGACGGCCCGCCGGGCGCTGGTGGCCTGGACGATGGGCGTCAACCACTCGGTGCAGGGCACCGAGACGGTCACGCTCCTCAACACGCTGTGCGTGCTGACCGGCAACCTGGGCCGCCCGGGCGCGGCGCCGTTCTCGATCACCGGCCAGTGCAACGCCATGGGCACCCGGGAGGCGGGCTTCACCGCCTCGATGCCCGGCTACCGGGCCTACGACGACGAGGCCGCCCGGTCCGATCTGGCCGGGCTGTGGGGCGTCGATCCGGGCCGGCTCCCGGCCGAGCGGGGGCGGGCCTATCCCGACATCGTCAACGGCGTGATCGACGGGCGCATCAAGGGCCTGTGGATCATCGCCACCAACCCGGTCGTCTCGTTCCCGAACCGGGAGCTCCTGGAGCACGCCCTCGGCCGGCTCGACCTGCTGGTGGTGCAGGACGGCTTCGAGACCCCGACCACCGCGCTCGCCGACGTGGTGCTGCCCGCGGCGATCTGGGGGGAGAAGGACGGCACGTTCACCAACTCCGAGCGCCGCGTGTCCCGGGTCCGGGCCGCGGTGAGCCCGCCCGGCGAGGCCCGGTCCGACTTCGACATCGTGCTGGGGCTGGCCGACCGGCTGGGCGTCGGCGGTGAGCTGTTCGGGGGCTGGACCGGTCCGGCCGACGCCTTCGCCGAGTGGCGGCGGGTCTCGGCCGGGCGGCTGTGCGACTACAGCGGCATCACGTATGAGCGCATCGACGCCGCCGGCGGGGTCCAGTGGCCGTGCCCGGCCGGCGACTCGACGGTTCCGCTGGGCGGCACCGAGCGGCTCTACGGGGACTGGCGCTTCCCGACCCCCGACGGCAAGGCGCAGCTGCGCTGTGTGACCCCCAAGCCCATCAGCGACCGGCCCCGCCCCCTGTACCCGCTGCTGCTCAACACCGGGCGGACGGTCGAGCACTGGCACACCCGCACCAAGACCGGCCGGGTCGAGATCCTGGACCGGCTGGCACCCGAGGGCTGGGTCGAGGTCCACCCTGCGGACGCCGAGCGGCACCGCATCCACTCCGGTGACCTGGTCCGCATCGTCTCCGAGCGGGGCGCGGTCGACCGCATCCGGGTGCGGGTGACGCGCACCGTGCGCGAGGGGGAGGTGTTCGTCCCCTTCCACTTCGACGAGCAGTGCGCCAACCGGCTCACGCTGAACGAGTTCGACCCCATCTCCCGCGAGCCCAACTACAAGCAGTGCGCCGTGCGGCTGGAGCGGCCCGAGTCCTAGCTGAACGGGCCGCGCACGAAGATGTCCGGCCGCCCGTTCGTGTCGCCCGACACGAGGTTGCCCGCGGCCGATCCGAAGGCGATCACCCGCCCGTCGGCGGACAGCGCCGGCGTCGACGCGGTGCTGTCGGCGATGGTGCCGTCAGAGGCGCGGGACACCAGCACGGTGGTCCCCGTGGCCAGGTCGTGGCGGTACACGTGCTGGGTGCGTTCGCGGAGGTCGTCGGCCGCGAAGGTGACCACGCCGTTGCCGGCCAGCGAGACGGTTGTGGCCCCGCTCAGCGGCCGCCCCTGTGGGGGCACCGACGCCAGCGTGGTGGTGCCGGCGGCGACGTCCCGCACGAACACGTCCACGTCCTCGTCCGTGTCGCCGGGCACCAGGTTGCCGGCCAGGGAGGCGAAGGCGACGCGGGTCCCGTCGGGCGAGATGGCGATCGCGTTCCCGTTGACCTGGTCCCCGCCCCCGCTGGGGGAGTCTCCCTGCGTGCCATCGCCGGCGATCGAGACTCGGGTCGTCGTACCGCTGACGGTGTCGTGCACGAAGACGTCCGGCAGCCCGTTGGTGTCGCCGGGGACGAGGTTCGTCGCATACGAGGTGAAGGCGACGAACCGGCCGTCGGCCGAGATCGAGGGCCAGTCGGCGTGGCCGTTGCCGAGGGTGCCGTCGGCCGCGACGTCCACCCGCTCATGGGTGCCGGTGGCGGCGTCCCAGAGCACGACGTGGCCGACCGGGCCGGTCGGGGACGGCTCGTGCAGCTCGTAGGCGACGAAGCGGCCGTCGGCCGACAGGACAGGCCGGGTCAGCCGGGCGAGCGCGTCGCCGGGGCCGAACGGCCGGCCCGAGACCAGGGTGGTGACGCCGGTCGTCAGGTCCTGGACGTAGACATCCGCGCTGAGGTCGGGATCCTCGGGCGCCAGCCGGCTGGTCGTCCAGAACGCCACCACCCGCCCATCGGCGGAGATCGTGGGCGCCGCGTCGGTGAGCTGGTAGGCGATGTGCCGGGTCAGGCCGGTCAGCCGGTCGGCCACGCGGAGCTCGCCGAGGGGCGCGTTGTCGTGGCGCACCGCGAAGGCCACCATCCGCCCGTCGGCGGACAGCGACGGCTGCTCGGGTGATTCGAGCGGATGGTCCGCCGGCTGGGCGAAGGCGGGCACCGTGGTGGTGAGCAGCGGTGAGGGCGGGTCCTCGTCGGCGATGGTCACCCGCCCGTCGCTGTCGCGCACGGGGGTGGAGGCGTCGCTCACGACCAGGACGAACTGTTCCGGCCCCTCGGGGACGTCGTCGCCCCGGATCCAGAGCGGCACCCGGGTGTACAGGCTGCCGGCCGGGATCACGGCCGTGCCCGATCGCTCCAGGAACTCGGCGCCGGGCAGCGCCGCGCCGCCGGGACGCGGGGGGAACGCGGCGGTGGTCCACTGCACCGTGACGTCGGCGGTGCTGGGGGCGGCGAGAGCGAAGGTGGCGACCACCTTGGTGGCGGCCGGGTCGTCGGTCTCCACCACCCGGGTGTCGGACACGACGAGGCCCGCACCGACGCGGTCGCGGATCACCACCGCGCCGTCCGACGTCCCCAGGGTCGCCCCGCTCGGGTCGGCGAGCGTGACCGTGAGGTCCTCCTCGCCTTCGGGCTCGCGGTCGCCCAGCACGAACACCTCGATCGTCCCGCCCGTGGCGCCTGCGGGGATCGTCAGCGTCCCGGACGCCGGCTGGTAGTCGCGGGCGGGCAGGGCGGCGAGGGCTGTGCCGTCCGCGGTGGCGTAGGTCACGGTGACCGGTCCCGCCGCAGGGCGGTCGAGCGTGACCGGCACGAGCGCCGGCACCCAGTCGCCGCGGGACAGCGTCTCCATCACGACGGCCGAGCCCACCGACACGACCGGCTCGGCCGCCTGCGCCCCGGCGGGTGGTACCGCTGTGACCGCCGCGCCCGCCGCCAGGAGCGCGAGCCATCGCCGTGCGTCGTGTGCCATGGGGGCGACCGTACGAAGCGGACCTGTCGGCGGAGTGGCCGGCCGCCGACGCGGCTGTGCCCCTGCGATGAAATGCGGGTGGGTGACGCCCGCCGTGGAGGGCGACCAGGGGGTATAGGCCACCCTCTGCGCCGGTACGCTCGGTGGTGTGGCAGACGATTCGCAACCGGACCTCTCGACGACCGCTGCGCTGGGCCCCAACGCCTGGCTGGTCGACGAGATGTACGAGCAGTATCTCGCCGATCCGACCTCGGTGAGTGAGAGCTGGCGCGACTTCTTCGCCGACTACCGCCGTGACGTTGATCACGCCGCGCCGGCGCCGTCCGGCAACGGCACGACCACCCCGGCTGCGAGCAACACCGCCGGGACGATGGCGCCGCCCGCGTCCGCGCCCGCCGCACCGGCCCCCGCTCCGCAGGCGACTGCGGCCCAGGCCGCTGCGCCCGCCGCGGCCGGTCCGGCCGGGACCGCAGCGCCGGCTCCGGCCGCGAAGGCAGAGAAGCCGGCGAAGGCCGAGAAGCCCGAGGACGCCGAGAAGGCGGCGAAGGCGAAGGCGGACAAGGCCGCGAAGGCCGAGCCGGCCGAGGAGCCGGGTGAGCCGCTCCGGGGCGTGGCCGCCCGCATCGTCGAGAACATGGAGACCAGCCTCCGGGTCCCCACCGCCACCAGCTTCCGGGACATCCCGGCCAAGCTGCTGGAGGTCAACCGCAAGGTCATCAACGGCTACCTCGGCCGCACCCGGGGCGGCAAGGTCAGCTTCACCCACATCATCGGCTTCGCCATCGTCCGGGCCATCGCCGAGACCATGCCGGTGATGGGCCGGACCTTCGTCAAGGGCGACGACGGCAAGCCCCGTGTCGTCAAGAACGATCATGTCGGCCTGGGCCTGGCCGTCGACATGGAGAAGTCCGACGGCAGCCGCAGCCTGGTCGTCCCGGTCATCCGCGACGCCGACACCATGGAGTTCCGGGGCTTCTGGGGCACCTACGAGGACATCATCCGCAAGACCCGCTCCAACAAGCTCACCGTCGACGACTTCGCCGGGGCCACGGTCACGCTCACCAACCCGGGCACCATCGGCACCAAGCAGTCCGTGCCCCGGCTGATGCAGGGCCAGGGCACGATCGTCGGCGTCGGCGCCATCGACTACCCGGCCGAGTGGCGCGGGGCCGATCCCGTGATGCTGGCGGACCTGGGCGCCTCCAAGGTCATCACCGTCACCTCGACCTACGACCACCGCATCATCCAGGGCGCCGAGTCCGGCATGTTCCTGCGCCGGGTCGAGGAGCTGCTGCTCGGCGCGGACGGCTTCTACGACGCCATCTTCGCCAGCCTCGGGGTGCCCTACGAGGCCGTGCAGTGGCGCCGCGACGTCAACCCCATCGACCACGAGCAGACCATGCTCGAGAAGCAGATGGCGGTGGCCACCCTCATCCGCGTCTACCGGGTGCGGGGCCACCTCATCGCCGATCTCGATCCGCTGCGGTGGAAAGAGCCGCGCATGGCGCCCGAGCTCGACCCCGCGACCTACGGGCTCACCATCTGGGACCTGGACCGCGAGTTCCTCACCGGCGGGCTCGGCGGCCGGGACCGCATGCCGCTCAGCGAGATCCTCGGGGTGCTGCGCGACGCCTACTGCCGCACCGTCGGCATCGAGTACATGCACATCCAGGACTTGGACGAGCAGCACTGGATCCAGGAGCAGGTCGAGAGCCCCTCCGCCCAGCAGCTCGACACCGAAGACCAGCGCTACATCCTGGAGCGGCTCAACGCCACGGAGGCCTTCGAGCGCTTCCTCGGGACCAAGTGGATCGGCCAGAAGCGCTTCGGCATCGAGGGCGCCGAGAGCCTGATCCCGGTGCTCGACGCCATCCTCGAGGCCGCGGCCGACGACCGCATGGCCGGGGCGGTCATGGGCATGCCCCACCGGGGCCGGCTCAACGTCCTCACCAACATCGTCGGCAAGAACTACGACCAGATCTTCAAGGAGTTCGAGGGCACGCTCGACCCGACCGCGGTCCAGGGCTCGGGCGACGTGAAGTACCACCTCGGCCAGGTGGGCAAGTTCCAGAGCCGGTCCGGCAACTCGATCGACGTCGAGCTGGCCGCCAACCCCAGCCACCTCGAGGCGGTCGACCCGGTGGTCGAGGGCATGGTCCGGGCCCGCCAGGACGAGATCAACGACCCCGAGGCGTTCTCCGTGCTGCCCATCCTCATGCACGGCGACGCCGCCTTCGCCGGCCAGGGCGTGGTGGCCGAGACGCTCAACATGAGCGACATCAAGGGCTACCGCGTCGGCGGGACCATCCACGTGGTCGTCAACAACCAGATCGGCTTCACGACCACGCCCGAGGCCGCCCGGTCGGGCTTCTACTCCACCGACGTCGCCAAGATCGTGCAGGCCCCGATCTTCCACGTGAACGGCGACGACCCCGAGGCGTGCGTGCGGGTGGCCCGGCTGGCCTACGCCTACCGGCAGACGTTCCACAAGGACGTCGTGATCGACATGGTGTGCTACCGCCGCCACGGTCACAACGAGGGCGACGACCCCAGCTACACGCAGCCGTTGATGTACGCCAAGATCGAGCAGCGCCGCTCGGTCCGCAAGCTGTTCACCGAGTCGTTGGTCAAGCGGGGCAAGCTCTCGCTCGACGAGGCCGAGCAGGCCCTCGACGACTTCCAGAAGCGCCTCCAGCAGGCGCTCGAGGAGACCCGCCAGTCGGCCCCGCCCGCCGGGCTC
>DATBGF010000578.1:0-2396 GCA_036558145.1 Acidimicrobiales bacterium | reverse complement strand
ACCGCGCTCGGCAAGGTGTCGGGCCACGTCGTCGACATCACCGACGAAGGCCAGGTCGCCGACCTCGCCGACACGGTCTACGACGCCCACGGCCACGTCGACCTCCTGTTCAACAACGCCGGCGTCACCTCGGGCGGCGGCGGCAAGCCGTGGCAGCAGGAGCCGAACGACTGGCGCTGGTGCTTCGGCGTCAACGTGTTCGGCATGGCCATCTGCACCTCGACGTTCGTGCCCCGCATGATCGCCGGTGGTGAGCCGGGGCAGGTCGTGAACACGTCGTCGGGCGACGGCGGATTCGCCCCGGTCCCGACCGCGTCCGTCTACGCCGCGTCCAAGGCGGCGGTCAGCTGCTTCACCGAGGCGCTGCACCACAACCTCGTGTCCGAGGGCACCGCGCTGCGGGCCTCGGTCTTCTACCCCTCGGGCGGCCTGCTGCGCACCGGGCTGTTCACTGCCGCCCGCAACCGCCCCGCCGACCTCGCCCGCCGCGGCGAGGCCACCGGCCGGCGCAGCATGACCTTCGACGAGATGAAGGCGATGTTGGCCAAGGCCGGCCGGGACGTGACCGAAGCCGACCTGGACGAGCTGGGCGACTTCGCCGTCGGCGAGGCCGCGGCCCGCCGCTACGTCATCGCCCGGGACCTCGACCGCACCGTCGACCTCCTGCACCGCCGGGCCGACGCCATCGGCCGCCGCGAGGTCCCACCCCACCACAACATGCCGGTCTGAAGACCGGGAGCGGCATGCCCCTGTAGGTCACTCGGAGGCGAGCAGGTCCGCCACCTCGGCGACCGGGTCGAGGAACGGATCGCCGTCCACGTCGATCTCGACCCGGTCGAGCCGGCCGGTGAAGCGGAACGGGCCCCGGTAGTCGCCGTCCGCGGGCGAGAAGTCCCGGGCCCAGCCGGCGGTGAGCCCGGCGCCCGTGATGGAGAACCGGCTCCATGCCACCCGCTTGATGTCGCCGGCGCCGACCGGCTCGCCGTCGACCAGCACCACCCCCCGGTGGGGCGCGCCGTCGTGGGCGGGCGTGAACTCGAAGCGCAGCGTGTGGGGGCCGGGACCGAGCCGGTCGCCGACCGGGCCCTCGACGCGGTACTCGCGCCAGCCGGACAGGTTGTGGACGTAGCAGAGCCGGCCGTCGCCGAGGAGGTGGAACGACCAGCCCCCCAGCACCGAGCCCTGGACGGCGAGCACGCCCTCGTGCGGCCCCGGCCCGTCCACCTCGACGTATGCGGTGATGGCGTGCCGGCGGTTCTTGACGTTCACGGCCGCGCTCTCGGGCACCGACGCCCGGTCCGGCCGGTAGACGTAGCGCCGGCGGTCCCCGGCGGGCGACGGGCGGTCGAAGACGAGCTCGGAGAACGGCCGGTTGTCGAGCGGCAGGACCTGGTAGCGGCCGGCCTCGGCCCACCACCGCTCGACCATCGCGGCCAGGCGCTCGCGCTGGGCGGCCGCCAGGTCGTGGCACTCCGACGGATCGGCCGCTAGGTCGTAGAGCTCCCACGCGACGGCGTCGAGGCCGGGCTCGTCGGCCTGGATCGGGTGGTAGACGACCGCCTTCCAGCCCTCGTGGTACAGGGCCCGGCAGCCGAACATCTCGTAGTACTGCGTCGTGTGGCGCTCGGCCGCGGCGGGCTCGTCGAAGCTGGGGGCGAAGCTGACCCCCTCCAGCGGGCGCTGCTCGACCCCGGCGACCAGCTCCGGCGGCTCGACGCCGATCACGGCGAGGATCGTCGGCACCAGGTCGATGGCGTGCACGTACTGGCGGCGGACCTCACCCCGCGCCCCGATGCCGCCGGGCCAGGAGACCACCAGCGGATCGGCGACCCCGCCCTCGTGCGTCTCGCGCTTCCAGCGCCGGAACGGGGTGTTGCCGGCGACGGTCCAGCCCCACGGGTAGTTGTTGTGGATGCGGGGGCCGCCGATCTCGTCCAGGCGGGCATCGGCCTCCTCGACCGTGGTGGTCAGCACGTTCCAGGCCCGGGCATCGTTGAGCGATCCCCGCGGGCCGCCCTCCGACGACGCCCCGTTGTCCGACAGCACCAGCACCAGCGTCCGGTCGAGCTCGCCCCGCGCCTCCAGCCAGCGGACCAGCCGGCCGACCTGGGCGTCGGTGTGGGAGAGGTAGCCGGCGAAGGCCTCCATGTAGCGGGCGTAGACCCGCCGCTCCGCCTCGCCGAGCGAGTCCCAGGCGGGGACCCAGTCCGGCCGGGGCGACAGCTCGGTGTGGGCCTCTAGGACCCCGCCGTCGATCTGGCGCCGGAGGGTGTCGTCACGCCAGCGGTCCCAGCCGGCGTCGAAGTGGCCCCGGTAGCGGGCGATCCAGTCCGGCGGGGCCTGGTGGGGCGAGTGGCAGGCCCCCGGGGCGAAGTAGAGGAGCCACGGCTTGTCCA
>DATBGF010000577.1:0-11216 GCA_036558145.1 Acidimicrobiales bacterium | reverse complement strand
CAGGGCCTTCAGGGAGCCGCGCTCTCGATCGCCGCCGCCACCCGGAACAGCAGCGCCTCGCCCAGCGCCGGGGCCATGACCTGCACCCCGACGGGGAGGCCGTCGTCGCCGGTGCCGAAGGGCACGGAGATGGCCGGATGGCCGGCCAGGTTGGACGGGATCGTGCACACGTCGTTGAGGTACATGGTCAGCGGATCGGCCGTCTTGGCCCCCAGCGCGAAGGCGGTGGAGGGCGCCGTCGGGCTGAGCAGCACGTCGTGGTCCTCGTACGCCCGTTCGAGGTCGCGCAGGATCAGCGTGCGCACCCGCTGGGCCTTGCCGTAGAAGGCGTCGTAGTAGCCGGCGGAGAGGGCGTAGGTGCCGAGCATGATGCGCCGCTTGACCTCGGCCCCGAAGCCCTCGGTGCGGGTGCGGTCGTACATCTCGCCCGTGGTGGGAGCGTCGACCCGCAGGCCGAAGCGCACGCCGTCGTAGCGGGCCAGGTTGCTGGACGCCTCGGCCGGGGCGATGAGGTAGTAGGCCGACAGGCCGTACACGGCGGCGGGCACGGTCACCTCGTCGACCTTGGCCCCCGCGTGCTCCAGCGCAGCGGCGGCCTCGGCCACCCGCGCCGACACGTCGGCCTCGATGCCCTCGGCCTCGCACAGCTCGGTGACCAGGCCCACCCGGAGCCCGGCCACGCCCTCGCCAAGCCCGGCGCTCACCGGAGGCACCGGCTCGGGGATGGAGGTGGCGTCGAGCGGGTCGTGGCCGGCGATGACCTCGTACAACGCCGCGGCATCGGCGACGGTGCGGGCGAACGGGCCGATCTGGTCCAGCGAGCTGGCGAAGGCCACCAGCCCGTAGCGGGACACCGCGCCGTAGGTCGGCTTCATGCCCACCACACCGCACAAGGCCGCCGGCTGGCGGATCGAGCCGCCGGTGTCGGACCCGAGCGCCAGGGGCGCGAAGCCCGCGGCCACGGCGGCCGCGGAGCCGCCCGAGGACCCGCCGGGGACCCGGCTGGTGTCGTGCGGGTTGCGGGTGGGCCCGAACGCCGAGTTCTCGGTCGAGCTGCCCATGGCGAACTCGTCCAGGTTGGTCTTGCCCACCATCACCGCCCCGGCGTCCGCCAGGCGGCGCACCACGGTGGCGTCGTAGGGCGGCCGCCAGCCCTCGAGGATGCGGGACGAGCAGGTGGTGGCGATGCCGGTCGTGGCCAGGTTGTCCTTGAGCGCCACGGGCACGCCCGCGAGCGGCCCGGGGTCCTCGCCCGCGGCGATGCGGCGGTCGAGGGCGAGCGCGGCCTGGCGGGCCTCCTCGGCGGTGACGAGGTTGAAGGCGTGGATCTCGCCGTCCCGGGCCGCGATGGCCGTGAGGTGCTCCTCCACGACCTCCACGGCGCTGCGGGTGCCGGAGCGGACCGCCGCCGCGATGCCCAGCGCGCTGTCGCCGTTCACGGCGCCTCCCCCAGCACCGGCGGGACGCGGAACTGGCCGTCCTCGGTGTCCGGCGCGCCGGCCAGGACGGCGTCGCGGTCGAGCGACGGGCGCTGCTCGTCGGGCCGCAGCACGTTCTGGAGCGGGTAGGGGTGGGAGGTCGGCGGCACGTCCCCCACGTCGAGCGCCTCCACGTCGCGGGCGTGGTCGAGCACCTTGGCCAGCTGGCCGGTGAACGTGTCCAGCTCGACGTCGGTGAGCTGGAGCCGCGCCAGCCGGGCCACGTGCGCGACGTCCTCGCGGGTGATCTGGGCCATAGGGTTCCGATGCTAGGGGGCAAGCACTCCACCTCGAAATGACATGCCGCAACGACATGGCGCGGAACGAGGTGGCCGGGTCGTGCGTCACTGATCCTGATGAGCACCGTGCCAGTCGAGCGGCGCAGGGCGGTCCCGCCATGGGCGGACGAGCTCGTGCAGCTCTACCGCGACCAACGGCTGTCTGGTTAGGCTCGCCTACCTGGTCTCGGGCCGGGCCGAGCACGCCGAGGAGATCGTCCAGGAGGCGTTCCTGCGCACGCACCGGGCCTGGTCCTCGGTGCGGGACCCGCTCCCCTACCTGCGCACCGCGGTGTTCAACGGCTGTCGCTCCCTCGGCCGCCGCCGGCGGATCGAGCACGAGCGACGGCCACCGCCCCCGACCCCCGCCAACCAGGAGCCGGACGAGCTCTGGGACGCCCTCGCGACCCTCAACGACCGCCAGCGGGCGGCCATCGTCCTGCGCTTCTACGTGGACCTGCCCGAGGCCGACATCGCCGCCGTCCTCGGCTGCCGGCCTGCCACCGTGCGCTCGTCCGTCCACCGGGCCCTGGCCAAGCTGCGCAAGGAGATCGCCCGATGACCGCCTCCCCCCGCCAGCGGGCCCACGACGACCTGGAGGCCGAGGTGCGCGCCATGCTCACGCGCCGGGCGGCCGGCATCCACCCCCACCGGCCCGTGGCCGGCACCAAGGTCGTCTCGATCGCGCCCATCCACGCGGCCCCCAGCCGCTCCGCCCGCCTCACCCTGGCGGCCGCGATCACCGTCCTCGTGTCGGCGCCGCCGCGCTGTTCGTGGCCGCGGGCGGGGACCCGGCGCCCGGCTCCGGTCCCGGGCGGGTGTCCGAGGCGGCCGGCGGGCCGCGCGGCGTCATCTGGCCCGCGCCCGAGAGCGGGGTGATGCCGCCGGCGACGCCGGTGTCCAGCGCGGCCAGCTACATCTTCGCGGCCACGGCCTACACCGGCGGGCTGGTCGAGCCGGTCACGTCCCGTCAGGGCAACCGCGCCACGGTGGCCTACGACATCGGGGACGGGGGCCCGACCGTGACGGTGTCCATGCGGCGCTCCGAGGACGCCTGGTACGTGACCGGGTCCGCCACGGACCACCTCCGCATCGCCCAGGCCACGGCCTTCGCCGGCGTGGTCACCGCCGACATCGACCCCGTCTCCTACCGGACGTCGTTCACGGTGCTGAAGGCCGAGCTCATCGGCTCCGACGGCGCCGTGCTCGACAGCACCCGGATCGACGACCTGGTGATGCCTCCGACCATCCAGTTCCTCCCGCCGCTCGGGACCACCCCGCTGGCGGTGCAGCTGACCGAGGTTCCCCAGGACCGACCCGGCCTGCCCGGTGTCCTGGGCATCGGGGGGCTCGCCAGCCAGAAGGTCAGCCTGAGCTGACCCCGGTGACCCGCTGGGCGAACGCGACCGCGCGCTCGTTGATCAGGTCCTTGTCGTAGTCGAGGGTGGCGACGTGGTAGCTGCGCTCGAGCGCGACCCGCTCCACCGGACCGGCGACGCCGCCGGCCAGGATGTCGCTGTCGGTCGGGGGGACCACGTGGTCCTGGGTGCTCGTGAGGATCAGGACCGGGCAGCCGATCTTGGCCAGGTCGGCCCGCACGGCGGCGGCGCCGGACGCCAGGCTGAGCAGGGGCCGCAACGGGGTGGCGTCGTAGGCCTTCTCCTTGGCGGCGGGGTCGGCGACGTCGTTGCCGATCGACGGGATCCGGTCGGTGCCCGCGGCCACGAGGCCCTCGAGACCCTCGACCATCTCCCGGGGGACGTCGATGGCGGGGTTGACGAACACCAGTCCGGCGACCTCGGGGTGCCGGGTGCCCAGCCAGGCGGTCAGCGTGCCCCCCATGGACAGGCCCGCCACCACCACCCGCTCGCAGCGGGCGGCCAGGGCCTCGTAGGCGGCCTCGGCCGCGGCCGACCAGTCGTCCCAGCCGGTGCCGGCCATGTCGTCCACCGACGTGCCGTGGCCGGGCAGCAGCGGGAGGTCGACCGTGAACCCCGCCGCGGCGAAGGCTCCGGCCAGGCCCCGCAGGCCCTGCGGGTTGCCGGTGAAGCCGTGGAGCACGAGCGCCCCCTCGGCCCCACCGTCCGCGGACCAGGGCTCGCAGCCGGGAATGATGTCCTTGCCGTCACTCGTCTGCACGAGCGCCGAGCGTACGCTGGTAATTGACCCCTGGGTCAAGCCCCGACACACTGTCCCATTGACATGAACGACCGCCAGCTCACCACCCAAGGTGCCGAACGCAAGCAGCAGCTCCTCGACGCCGCCGCGCGGCTCTTCGCCGAGCAGGGGTACGAGGCGACGCGCGTGGTCGACATCGTCGAGGCCGCGGGCGTGGCCAAGGGCCTCTTCTACTGGTACTTCGAGAACAAGGAAGCCCTGTTCCGCGAGCTGGCCGCCGAGACCCGCCAGCGGTTGCGGCGCCAGCAGGCCCACGCCATCGACGACGGGGCCCCCGCCCTGGTGCGGATCCTCCAGGGCACGGTGGCCAGCCTGGCGTTCATGGCCGAGAACGCCCCCTTCTTCTCGCTGCTCGACGTCGAGGGCCGCAACGTCGCCGACGTCCTGCGCCAGGGCACCGAGCAGCACCTCCACGACGTGACCGTCCTCATCCTCGACGGCCAGCGGGACGGCACCGTCACCGACACCGACCCCGCCAACCTGCTGGCCCTGGGGGTCGTCGGCGCCGTCGGCCAGTTCAGCCACTTCCACCGCACCGGGCGGATCGAGCTGTCGCTCAGCGAGCTGTCCGGCTACGTCGCCCGCCAGGTCGCCCGCATGCTGGCCAGCGACGAGGCCACCGCCCGGGCCGCCATCGTGTCGCTGCGCCACAACCGCTCGACCGCCCCCGCGCTGTAGCCGGCGCCGGGCCCGCGCCCGGGTGTGTCCCCCGCGCGGCACGCCGCTAGCCTTGGCCGGTCACTTTCCCAATGAGGTGCTCCATCCCATGACCCGTCGCCGTCCCCTCTTCGCGCTCGCCGCGATCCTCGTGCTGACGCTGTCCGCCTGCAGCCGGAACAACGCCAAGGAGAGCGACGTCGTGAGCGCCATGACCGACGCCGGCCTGACCCAGAAGCAGGCCGAGTGCGTCGGCGCCGCCTTCGAGGACGAGTGGGGCGACCACCAGGAGACCTTCAACAAGATCGCCGCCGCGACCTCGCCGGACGACTTCCCCGAGGGCACCGAGGAGCCGATCCGCCAGATCCTCGACCAGTGCGTGAACGGCTCGGACGCCAGCAGCGACAGCACCGACACCACCGACACCACGGGCGCGGACGAGACGACGACGACCACCGCGGGCAGCGCCGGCTGAGCCTCCCCGGACTGTTGCATCGTCGCTGCAAACTTCCGCTAGCATGCGGCGTTCGCCCGGCGATGAGGGGAGAATCCCGTGCCTTACAAGTTCCTGTCTGACGAGTGGGTCGAGGAAGCCCGCAAGGTCCGTGCGGAGCTGGACTCCCCAGCAGCCGCGCCCCAGCCCGTCAAGATGAACCTGGTCATCACCGACGTCCCGTTCGGTGAGGGCACGGTCGACGCCCACATGGACACGACCAGCGGCGAGCTGGAGCTGGAGACGGGCCACGTCGAGGGGCCCGACGTCACCGCCACCCTCGACTACGAGACCGCCAAGGCGATGATGGTCGACGCCAACCCGCAGGCCGCCATGCAGGCGTTCATGGCCGGCAAGATCAAGCTCCAGGGCGACATGACCAAGGCGATGGCGCTGCAGAGCGGCCCGCCGAACCCCGAGCTGACCAAGCGGATCCAAGAGATCACCGAGTAGCGCACGGCCGGCCCCGCGGGGTCGGACCGGAACGAACGAAGGGCGCCCCATGGGCGCCCTTGTTCTGTTGCGGCCTCAAAACCAAGAAGAGTGCCGAGCCTGCTGGGGCGGCAGCCTCATCGCGGCGGCTGGGGAACACCGCGTCCGGCATACCGCCCCAACGGGCCCGGCACGCTCCGTAGTTTAGTCGCTGCTCACAGCTATGTCAGCTTTCGCCGCACAGCCGAAACGAAAAACCTCACAGGTGAGGTCCTGTGTTCGGCCGAACGGGGAGAGGCCGATGTGCCAGAGGGGGTCTCTGGACTAGGGGAAGCGTCCCCCGAACGGGGGTCGCTGGTCAAGACCCAGTTTCGGAATTTTTCAGTCCCGGCCGCGGCGTCCTCCGGCCATGATCACCGTGACCTCGGTGCCCACGTCCACGTCGCTGCCGGCGCCCGGCGCGGTGAACAGGACCGTGCCGTTCTCGTCACCGATCACCCGCCCCGCGGCCAGGCCCGCGCCCTCCAGCGTGGCGCGCGCGTCGTCCAGCGACATCCCGCTGACCTGGGGCACCTCCACCGAGTCGACGGCCACGACCACCTTGACCGTCGTGCCCAGCTCCACCTCGACGCCGGCCTCGGGATCGGTGCTCACCACGGTGCCCGGCTCCTCGCCGCCCCGCGGCCGCCGGCCCTGCGCCTCCGGGGTCAGCCCGAGGGCCTGCAACTGGTCGAGCGCGTCCTGGTAGGGCACCCCGATGAGGTCCGGGATCTCGGGCTGGCTGTCCTTGGCGACCAGCAGGCGGACCGTGGAGCCCTTGGGGAAGCCGTCCGCGGGCGGGCCGTTGTCGGCGAAGCCGATCACGGTGCCCTCCGGGGCGTCGTCGCTGTCGGTCGGCACGAACTCCACGCCCAGCTCGACGGCCGCCAGCGCGGCGGTGGCGTCCTCCTGGGTCATGCCCTGCAGCCCCGCGGGCGGCTGCACCAGCGTCGGGCCGTCCGACACCGTCAGGGTGAGCGTCTTGCCCTCCTTGAGCTTGGCCCCGGCCGCGGGGTCCGAGTCGAGCACCTGGCCCGCGACCGTGCCGTCCTGGCGCACCCGCTTGGCCTCGACGTGCCAGCTGTAGGGCTCGACGATCTTGAGGGCGTCGTCGTACTGGGCCCCCACCAGGGTGGCCGGCACGACGTGGTCCGGGATCGACGCCTGCAGGTACGCGGCCGAGCCGACCACGCCCAGGACCACGGCCACCGCCACCACCGCCGCGCCGAGCATCAGCCGGCGGACGCCGCGGTCGCCCGCGGACAGGCCCCGGCGGGGCTCCAGGTGCCCGGTGTCCCAGGGCCGGGGGGCCGGCGGCGCATCCATCGGCGGGCGGGGCGGCACGGCCCCCATGACGTTGGTGGCGTCCGCGGGTGGCGCGCCGGTGGGCGCCACGGGCACCCGCTCGACGACCGTGGTCGCGCCCGCACCGGAGCCCGACGTGGCGGCCGCCGCGGTCACGGCGGCCGCGGCCACCGCGGGCCGGCGGGCGGACGGGCCCAGCAGCGTGGTGTCGCGGTCGTCCATGGGAGCCACCTCGGGCTCGCCGATGCCGGTGAGCGGTAGCGGCTCGGGCCGCTTGAGCTGGGCAGCCGCCCCCACCAGGCCCTTGCCCAGGGCGGCGGCGTCCAACCGCTCGGCGGCGTCGAGCCGCCCGGCACCGGCCACGATGGGCGCCAGCGGGCCCAGCTCGTCGGGCACCTCCAGCGAGTGGTCGAGGCGGGCCATGAGCGTGCCGATGGTGGTGTCGGCCGTGAACGGCACCTCGCCGGTCACCGACTCCACCAGGACCAGTGCCAGCGAGTAGACGTCGCTGCGGCCGTCGATCGACTCGCCGCGGGCCTGCTCGGGCGAGGCGTAGCGGGCCGTGCCCAGCACCGCCCCGGCCGGCTCGGTCCAGCCCGCCTCGGCGATGGCCCGGGCCAGCCCGAAGTCGGCCACCCGGAGCCGCCCGTCCGAGCCGAACAGGAGGTTGGCCGGCTTGATGTCGCGGTGGACGAAGCCCTGGTGGTGGGCGTAGTCGAGCGCCCGGGCCGCTTCCAGCCCCACGACGAGGGCCTGGGCCGGGGACAGGAGGTTGCCCTTGTCGAGCATCGTCCGCAGGCTGCCGCCCCCCAGGTACTCGGTGACGAGGTAGGGCTCCTCGTCGTCGCTCCAGTCGTAGACCGCGAGCAGGTGGGGGTGGGACAGGGCCGCGGTGGCCTGCGCCTCCGCGCGGAAGCGGCGGAGGAAGGACTCGTCGTCGGCCAGGCCGGGATGCAGGAGCTTCACCGCCACCCGGCGCCGGAGGCGTACGTCCTCCGCCAGGTAAACCTGAGCGGAGGCACCCGACCCGAGCGGGGAGAGGAGCCTGTATCGCCCGCCTAGCACACGACCGATCTGATCGGTCATGCGGGTCATGGCCACGGGCGCCAGATTACTTGCTCGGCCGCCCCCCACCCGAGCGGGACGGGTTGGGGCACTGCCCGGCGGGCGTGACAGGATTGCCGGTCGCATGGCCCAGATGACGCCCTACAGCACCCGGTTCAAGGTGATCGCCAGCGTGGTGCTGGCCGCGGCCATCTCCCTCTTCGTCGTCGCGTTCGTGACGCTGAGCGGGAACAAGGACCAGGGCCTCTCGGCCGACAACGCCAAGGTCGTCGACGCCCTCATCCCCACGGCCAACACCCAGGTGCCCCAGCAGTCCAGCGTCGGGATCGACCTCGTGGCCGGCTGGGACGGCGTGCTCCGGGTCAACGGGGTCGAGATCCCCGAGGACGAGCTGGTCAAGACCCCCCAGACCGGGCTGATCATGTTCACGCCGGGCGACGGCAAGGCCGTGGAGCAGTTCGAGACGGGCCGCAACTGCGTGACCGCCGTCATCTGGCCGATCGCCGAGGGCCGCGGCCCCGCCGACCGCCAGGTCCCCTGGTGCTTCGAGGTCGTCTAGTCCCGCTACGCGGGTAGCTCGCCGGTCTCCAGGAGCGACAGGAACGCGGCTTCGTCGAGGACGGGGACGCCCAGCTCCTCGGCCTTGGTGACCTTGGAGGCGCCCGGGCCCTCCCCCACCACCACCGCCGTGGTCTTGCCCGACACGCTGCCCGGGGACTTGCCGCCCCGCTCCTTGATGGCCTCCTCGGCCTCCTCCCGGCTGAAGCCCTCCAGGGTCCCGGTGACGACCACGCTCATCCCGGCCAGGATCTTGGGCCGGCTGTCGCCGCCGGCCGGTCCCTCGAACGTGAGCCCCGCGGCCCGCAGGCGCTCGATCAGCGCACGGTTGGCAGGATCGGCGAACCAGGTGTGCAGGGACTCGGCGATGATCGTGCCGACGCCGTCGGCCGCGGCCAGCGCCTCCACCGAGGAGCCCATGATGCGGTCGAGGTCGCCGAAGGCCGCGGTCAGGGCCTCGGCCGCGGCCGGGCCCAGGTGGCGGACGTTGAGGCCCACGAGCAGCCGGGGCAGGGGCCGGCTGCGGGACGCCTCGATCGAGGCCCGCAGGTTGGCGGTCGACAGCGCGCCCATCCGCTCCAGCTGCTCGACCCGGTCCCAGTCCAGCTGGTAGAGGTCGGCCACGCTGGACACCATGCCCGCCTCGATCAGCTGGGCGATGCGCTTGCCGCCCAGGGCGTCGATGTCGAGGGCGCCCCGGCTGGCGAAGTGCTCGATGGCCCCGTGGCGCTGGATGGGGCACTCGGGGTGGATGCAGCGGTGCTCGGCCTCGCCCTCGGGGCGCACCAGCGTCGAGCCCACCGGACACGGGCACGTGGTCGGGAACACCCAGGGCTCGCTGCCCTCGGGCCGGTCGGCCAGGACCGGCCCCAGCACCTCGGGGATGACATCGCCGGCCCGGCGCACGATCACCTTGTCGCCGGGGCGCACGTCCTTGATGCGGACCTGGTCCTCGTTGTGCAGCGTCGCCTGGCCGACCGTGACGCCGCTCACGAACACCGGCTCGAGCACCGCGTAGGGGGTGGCCCGGCCGGTGCGCCCGATCGACACCAGGATGTCCTGGAGCCGGGTGGTGCGCTCCTCGGGCGGGAACTTGTAGGCGAGCGCCCACCGGGGCGCCTTGGACGTGGCGCCCAGCAGCTCGCGGCGGGCCAGGTCGTCGACCTTGACCACCGCCCCGTCGATCTCGTAGTCGAGGTCGTGGCGGTGGTTCTGCCAGTGGAGGCCGTAGGCGAGCACGTCGTCGGGCCCGCTCACCCGCCGGATCTCCGGGTTGACCGGGAAGCCCAGGGACTTCAGCCAGTCGAGCGTCTCGTGGTGGCTGGTGAAGGCGGGGCCGCCCTCGATCTCGCCCAGCTGGTAGGCCCACAGGGCCAGCTCGCGCTCGGCGGTGACCCGAGGGTCCTTCTGGCGCAGGGCCCCGGCCGCGGCGTTGCGGGGGTTGACGAAGAGCCGCAGCTCGGCGGCCTCCTGGCGCTCGTTCAGGGCCCGGAAGGCCGAGAGCGCCATGTAGATCTCGCCCCGCACCTCCAGCACGGAGGGCGCCCCCTTGCCCAGGGACTTGGGGACCTGGGCGACCGTGCGGACGTTCTCGGTGACGTCCTCGCCCGTGCGCCCGTCGCCCCGGGTGGCGGCCCGGGTGAAGCGACCGTTCTCGTAGAGGATCGAGATGGCCAGCCCGTCGATCTTGAGCTCGCACACGTAGCCGACCTCGTCCGAGCCGGTCTCCTCCTGGGACGCGGCCGGCGCCCCGGCCAGGCGCCGGTGCAGCCGCTCGACCCAGGCCCGCAGCTCCGACTCCTCGAAGGCGTTGTCCAGGCTCATCATCGGCACGATGTGGGTGACCGGGGCGAACAGCGTGACGGCCGGGGCGCTGCCCACCTGGCCGGTGGGCGAGTCCGGGGTGATGAGCTCGGGGAACTCCTCCTCCAGCGCCCGCAGCTCACGGACCAGCTCGTCGTACTCGGCGTCGCTGATGATCGGGTCGTCGAGCTGGTGGTAGCGGCGGTTGTGCTCGGTGATCTCCGCGCGCAGCTGCTCGACGCGCTGCTCGATCTCTCGGTCGGCCATGCGCCGAGGTTAGGGGCCTATGCGCCGAGAGTGAGGCCGAGCTCGACCGCGCGAGCCTCGACCCGCTGAGCCAGGTGGGTGGCGAGGTCCACGGCGTGGGCCGCCTGGGCCACGCCCATGCCCACCAGCCCGCAGGCCGGGGTGATGAGCGCCTGCTCGACCAGCTGCTCGGGCTCGCAGCCGCCCTCGGCGAGCGCGTCCCACTCGGCCACGAGGCGGCGCCACAGGATCTCGGGGCCCTCGCCCAGCGGGCGGTCGGTCGGCACGGCGCCCCAGGCCAGCCAGCCGCCCCGGTCCAGGTAGTCGGCGAACGCGCCCGGGTGGTCGACCGCTCCGGCGTCGACGGGCAGCGACAGCATCTGGGGACCGGCCTGGAGCACCACCGGCCAGTCGGCCCGCCCGCAGCAGTGCAGCCCGCCGATGGCCCGCTCCTCGATGGCGGCCAGGGCCGAGGACACCAGGTCGAGCGTGTCGTCCAGGTCGAGCGGGAAGCCGGGCTCCAGCGCCGCGGTGAGGCCGGGCTCGTCCAGGAACATCAGCGGCGTCGCCCCGGGGGCGGCCTCGCGGGCGGCCTGGAGCACCGCCCGGGTCCGGGCGCCGACCGCCTTGGCCGCCACCGCGAAGGCCCGATCCCGCGACACGCCCACCGCGTGGAGCGCCAGT
>DATBGF010000576.1:0-5888 GCA_036558145.1 Acidimicrobiales bacterium | reverse complement strand
TCCTCGAGGGACTGACCGGAGCCGATCGCCACGGCGTGCAGCGGGTTCGGCGACACGAAGATCGGCATGCCGGTCTCGTGGTGGAGGCGGGCGTCGAGGCCGTTGAGCAGGGCGCCGCCACCGGCGAGCGTGATGCCCTTGTCCATCACGTCCGCGGCCAGCTCGGGCGGCGTCTTGTCGAGGGTGACCTTGACCGCGTCGACGATGGCCGACACCGGCTCCTCCATCGCCTCGCGGACCTCGTCGGTGGTGGTCACGATGGTCTTCGGCAGGCCGGTCATGAGGTCGCGGCCCCGGATCTCGGCATGCAGCTCCTCCAGCAGCGGCCAGGCCGACCCGAGGGCGATCTTGACCTCCTCGGCCGTGCGCTGGCCGATGGCCAGGCCGTACTCCTTCTTCACGAAGTTGACGATGGCCTCGTCGAGCTCGTCGCCCGCCACCCGCACCGACTGGCTGGTCACGATGCCGCCGAGGGAGATGATCGCCACCTCGGTGGTGCCGCCGCCGATGTCGACGATCATGTTGCCCGCCGGCTCCTGGACCGGCAGCCCGGCCCCGATGGCCGCGGCCATGGGCTCCTCGATGATGTAGGCGGGCTTGCGGGCGCCCGCGTACTCGGCCGCCTCCCGCACCGCCTGCTGCTCGACGCCGGTGATGCCCGACGGCACGCAGATCACCATGCGGGGCTTGCCCCAGCGCCGGTTGTGGGCCTTGCGGATGAAGTAGCTCAGCATCTTCTCGCAGATCTCGAAGTCCGCGATGACGCCGTCCTTCAGGGGGCGGATGGCCTCGATGTGGCTGGGCGTGCGGCCGATCATCCGCTTGGCGTCGATGCCGACGGCGACCGGCTTGCCGTCGCGCACGTTCATCGCGATGACCGAGGGCTCGTTGAGGACGATGCCCTTGCCGCGGACATAGATGACGGTGTTGGCAGTGCCGAGATCGACGGCCATGTCCCGACCCGTCAGGGAGGAGAAGAAGTTGTCGGGCATGCGTTGGGGTCCTCCGCCAGGGTGGTGGGAGGGCTTGCCGTAGGTTAACGAACCCCCGAGGGCCCGAGAGCGACCCTCTGGTTACGGTTTGCTGTGAACGATGCCCAGACCGGGATCAGGTCAACCCGGGGAACCACAGTCCGATCTCGCGGGCGGCGGAGTCGTGGCCGTCGCTGGCATGGACGAGGTTCTCGGTGGTGATCGTGGCGTAGTCGCCGCGGATGCTGCCGGGCTCGGCGTCGGTCGCCTTCGTGGCCCCGACGACCTTGCGGACCAGCAGGTAGGTGTTCTCGTCCGGGCCCTCGACCACCATGGCCAGGACGGGCGAGCGGGTGATGAACTCGACCAGATCGCCGAAGAACGGCTTGTCCCGGTGCTCGTCGTAGTGCTCCCGGGCCAGATCGAGCGACACCAGGCGCAGGTCGGCGGCCACCAGGGTCAGGCCCTTGCGCTCGAGGCGGCCGATGATCTCGCCCACCAGGCCGCGCTCGACCGCGTCCGGCTTGCACATCACGAAGCTTCGGTTCTTCACAGGGGTGAAGGTAGGCGGCGGCCCGCCCCGCGGGCGAACCGCCGCCGGGCAGAGGGCTAGAGGCACGCCGCCGCGGGGACGGAGCGGGCCCAGAAGCGCACGTCGCGGCACGCGGCCACGAACGTCGTGGCGCCGTCCTCGGCGTCGAGGGGGATGAAGCCGTCGTCCACGGTGACGCCCGCGGCCTCCAGCAGCGGGGCCGCCTCGGCGACGTAGCCGATGAACTTGGCGTGGGCGACGGCATCGGTGACGAAGTCGAGGGCGTGAGGATCGGACGCCAGCTCGCCCGCGCCCGCCGCCGAGGGCAGCAGCACCACCGCGTCGAACAGCACCGACGGCGCCCCGGCCAGCTGGTGGTCGGCCGGCACCCGGTCGCCGTTCTCGCCCGCGATGCCGCCGACGGTCGGCGCGACCAGCTCGAGCAGCGCGGCCTCGTCGACCACCGCGCCGCGCAGGGCGTCGAGCAGGGCGCGGTCGCTGCCGTCGGTGACGAGGGCGCCGACCTTGCGGCCTGCGAAGGCGGACGGCCCGTTGCGGACGATGCTCAGCGCCGGCGAGGTGGCCAGGTCGTCGCGGGGCGGCCGGGCCGGCTCCAGCGGGTCCGGCAGCGACTCCAGGCCGAGGCCGGACGCGACCGCGGCGGCCAGGCCCTCGTCCACGTTGCGCAGGCCCGCGACCATGCGGGAGCGGATCCGCGGCGTCTCCACCTTGGACAGCTCGAAGGTGAACGCCTGGGCGATGTGGGCCTGCTCCACCTCGGTCTGGCTGCGCCAGAACATCCGGGCCTGGCTGTAGTGGTCGGCGAAGCTCTCGGGCCGCAGGCGGCGCTTGTCCCCCGCGGCCGCCTCCGGGTACGTGGGGAAGCCGCGCTCGGGGTCCTCCCGGGGCCCGCCGGCGGGCTGGTCCCAGGAGTTGGGCTCGTAGTTCACCCGGCCGGTCGGGTTGGCCAAGGCCATGTGCCCGTCCTGGTGGAAGTGGGCCACGGGGCACTTGGGGGCGTTCACCGGCAGCTGGGTGAAGTTGGGGCCGCCCAGCCGCTTGAGCTGGGTGTCCAGGTAGGAGAAGTTGCGGCCCTGCAGCAGCGGGTCGTTGGTGAAGTCGATCCCCGGGATGACGTTCTGGGTGCAGAACGCCACCTGCTCGGTCTCGGCGAAGAAGTTGTCGACCACCCGGTCCAGCACGAGCTTGCCCACCCGGCGCACCGGGACCTCCTCCTCGGGGATGATCTTGGTCGGGTCGAGCACGTCGAAGTCGAAGCGGTCGGCGAAGTCGTCGTCGAACAGCTGGAGGCCCAGCTCCCACTCCGGGAAGTTCTCGCTGACGATGGCGTCCCACAGGTCGCGGCGGTGGAAGTCGGGATCGGCGCCGTTGATCTTGACCGCCTCGTTCCACACCACCGACTGCAGGCCGGCCGCCGGCTTCCAGTGGAACTTCACGAACGTGGAGCGGCCCTCGGCGTTGACCAGCCGGAAGGTGTGGACCCCGAAGCCCTCCATGAAGCGGAACGACCGGGGGATGGCCCGGTCGGACATGACCCACATGAGCATGTGGGTCGACTCGGGCATCAGCGACACGAAGTCCCAGAAGTTGTCGTGGGCCGAGGCGGCCTGCGGGAAGCCCCGATCGGGCTCCTGCTTCACCGCGTGCACGACGTCCGGGAACTTCATGGCGTCCTGGATGAAGAACACCGGGATGTTGTTGCCGACCAGGTCCCAGTTGCCCTCCTGGGTGTAGAGCTTCACCGCGAAGCCCCGCACGTCCCGGGCCAGGTCGAACGAGCCCTTGTTGCCGGCGACGGTGGAGAAGCGGACGAAGGCCGGGGTACGGCGCCCGGCCTCCTGGAAGGGGTCGGCCCGCGTGATGTCGGCGAGGGACTCATACGCCTCGAAGTACCCGTGGGCGCCGAAGCCGCGGGCGTGGACGACCCGCTCGGGGATGCGCTCGTGGTCGAAGCTGAAGAGCTTCTCCCGGAACAGGAAGTCCTCCAGGGCGGCCGGGCCGCGCTCCCCCACCCGCAGCGTGTTCTGGTCGTCGGGGACGGGGACGCCCTGCTCGCTGGTCAGCGAGGGGACGTCGCCGCCGGCGGTCTGGTGCGTCTCACCGCCCGTGCCGCGCTGGGTCGGGTAGCTGCCGTTGCCGTCGCTGGTCACGGTGCGCATTCCTCTCGTCACGGGGGGCCTACGTGTGGCCTACCCGCGCCGAGGGCGCTCACACGTGAGTCACGTCACAAGGCCCAGGTGCCGGCACGCGGTGCGGGCGTCACCGACGGTGTAGAGCGAGCCCGAGACCATGACCATGTCGCTCTCCCCCGCGGCCCGGGCGTCGCGCCAGGCGGTGGCGACCGCGTCGGCCACGTCCGGGATCACCTCGGCCGCGGCGCCCCGGTCCCCGGCCAGCTTGGCCAGATCGGCGGGTGCGGCGGCCCGGGGCGTGGCCGGGGCGGTGGCGATCACGCGGTCGCCGTCGCGGACGCCCAGCCCGTCGAGCATCTCGCCCAGGTCCCGGCCGGTGAGCATGCCGAGCACGAAGTGCCGGGTGCCCGCCACCTCGAACTCCTCGGCCAGCGTCTCCCCCGCGGCCCGGGCGCCGTCGGGGTTGTGGGCGCCGTCGAGGACCAGCAGCGGACCCCGGTGCAGCACCTCGAACCGGCCGGGCAGCCGCAGGCCGCCCAGGGCCTCGACCACCACGTCGGGAGCGAGGGCCCGCCCGAAGAAGGCCTCGACCGAGGCGACCGCCACCGCCAGGTTCTGGGCCTGGTGGGCGCCGTGAACCGGGAGGAAGACCTCCTCCAGCACGCCGTTCGGGGTGCGCAGGTCGACCACGTGGCCGCCGAGCGCCTGGCGGTCGGCGATCACGCCGAAGTCCTCGTCCCGGACCCACATCTCGGCGGCGCCCTCGGCCTCGAACACCTCTCGCAGCTCCGGGGCGGTCTCCCCCAGGACCAGGTGGCTGCCGGGCTTGATGATGCCGGCCTTCTCGGACGCCACCCGCCGGCGCCAGTCGCCGGTGCCGTCGGTGTGGTCCTTGCCCACGTTGGTGATCACCGCCACCTGGCCGTCGGCCACGTTGGTGGCGTCCCACCGGCCCAGCAGGCCCACCTCGATCACGGCCACGTCCACCGCCACCTGGCTGAACCAGGAGAACGCGGCCGCGGTCAGCAGGTCGAAGTGGTGGGGCCCCTCGAAGAAGCGCTGAGCTTCCAGCGCCGCCAGCTCGGCCATGACCGCCCCGAACTCGTCGGGGTCGATGGGCTCGAGGTTGCGGGTGATGCGCTCGGTGATGTGCTCGAGGTGCGGGCTCGTGTAGGTCCCCACCGAGAGCTGGTGGGCGGCCAGCAGGGCGGCCGCCATCCGCACCGTCGAGCCCTTGCCGTTGGTGCCCGTGACGTGGATGACCGGATAGTCCCGCTGGGGGTTGCCCAGCACGTCCACGATGGCGCGCATGTCGTCGAGCGACACGCCCTCGGCGTGGCCGGCCGAGACGGCGACGGTCTTCTCGAGGTTGATGTGCGCGTCGAGGTACGCCTGCGCGTCGGCGAAGCTCAGGACGCCGCCCGCCGGGGCCGCTGCTGGCGCGTGCTGTCGGTGCGCGGCACCAGCGTGGGGTTGACCCGGTCGAGGACGACGGCCCGGTCGATCACGCACTGCCCCACGTCGCTGCGGCTCGGCAGCTCGTACATGAGGTTGAGCAGGACCTCTTCCAGGATGGCCCGCAGGCCGCGGGCGCCGGTGCCCCGCAGCAACGCCTGGTCGGCGATGGCCTCCAGGGCGTCGTCGGCGAACTCCAGCTCGACGTCCTCGAACTCGAAGATCTTGCGGTACTGCTTGATGAGCGCGTTCTTGGGCTCGACCAGGATGCGGATCAGCGCCTCGCGATCGAGGCTCGACACGGCCCCGATGACCGGGAGCCGGCCCACGAACTCGGGGATGAGGCCGAACTTCAGCAGGTCCTCGGGCTGCACCTGCTCCAGCAGCTGGCCGAGGTCCTTGTCGTCGTAGCGGGTCACGTCGGCGGTGAAGCCCACGCCGGTGCGCCCGATGCGGCTCTCGATGATCTTCTCCAGCCCGGCGAAGGCGCCGCCGCAGATGAAGAGGATGTTCGTGGTGTCGATCTGAATGAACTCCTGGTGGGGGTGCTTGCGACCCCCCTGGGGCGGCACCGAGGCGGTGGTGCCCTCCAGGATCTTGAGGAGCGCCTGCTGCACACCCTCGCCCGACACGTCCCGCGTGATCGACGGGTTCTCGCTCTTGCGGGCGATCTTGTCGATCTCGTCGATGTAGATGATGCCGGTCTCGGCCTTCTTGACGTCGTAGTCCGCGGCCTGGATGAGCTTGAGCAGGATGTTCTCGACGTCCTCGCCCACG
>DATBGF010000575.1:0-11454 GCA_036558145.1 Acidimicrobiales bacterium | reverse complement strand
CTGCGCCTTCAACGCCAGCACGATGTCGCGCACGTCGACGCGCCCCACGGGGTCGAGTGCGCTGGTCGGCTCGTCCAGCACCACCAATTCCGGCTCGGTCACCAGGGCGACCGCCAGGCCCAGGCGCTGCTGCATGCCCTTGGAGAACCCGCCCACCCGGTCGCCGGCGCGCTCGGCCAGGCCCACCAGGGCGAGGCGCTCGCGCTGGTCCGGCTTCGGCACCGCGACGCCGGACAGGCGCACGTGGAGGGCGAGCACCTCGGCCGCGCTCAGCCATGGCTGGTAGCGGAAGAGCTCGGGCAGGTAGCCGACCCGGGCCCGGGCGGACGGGTCGGCCGCGGGCCGCCCGAGCAGCATCGCCTCGCCCGCGTCCGGCCGGACCAGGCCGAGCAGCATCTTGATGACCGTGGTCTTGCCCGCGCCGTTGGGACCGAGCAGGCCGACCACGTCGCCCCGCCGGACCTCCAGCGAGATGCCGTCGACCGCCTGGTGCCGCCCGTAGCGCTTGCGCAGCCCGGAGCACCAGATGGCGGGGGCGGGCGGCAGGCCGGCGACCAGGTCCGCCACCTCGGCGACGTCGGTGGTCGCCGCCGTCACCGCAGGCCCCGGGCCACCGTGAGGACCTCGTCGGCGTCGAGCGCCCCGCCCACCACGGTCATCACGCCGTCGTCCACCCAGACCACCGCGGCCAGCGACCGGTCCCGGGCGGTGAGCACCGTGGCCTCGTGGCCGTCCACCGTCGCGGTCGACGTCTTGACCCGATCGGCCGGGATCGGCAGCGGCAGGGTCGAGCTGCCGGCGTTGTACGTGCGCAGCGGGGCCGCCACGCTCTCGGGCACGCCCGGGAGCGACAGCAGGTAGTCACGCAGGGTCTCGAACGGGACGCCGGCGGGCGAGGATGTGAACGCCGTGGGGGCGATGGCCCGCCCCACGATCAGGCTGGGCACACCGGTGTCGTGCGACCAGACCTCGGCCACGCCGGGGCCGGCCTGCAGCCGCACCTGGCTGCCGTCCAGTCCGGGCGGGAGCGGCTCCAGCTCCTCGCCGGCGTCGGCCGCGGCCTGCGCGGCGCGCTCGGCGGAGAAGGTGAACGTGGCGTTCACGTCCCCGCCCACCTGGTACTCCGGCTCGCCGGTGACGCCCTGGGGCAGGGAGGAGACCTCGGGCACGTCGAGGCCGGTCTCGACCTCGGCGGCCGCGGCATCGGGGACCGGGTGCACCCCCGACCTCCGGGTCACCTCGACCTGGCCGTACTCGCTCAGGTCGGGCAGGGCGCTGAGGTCGGCGGTGCTGAGGCCGATGGGGGTGATCTGCTCGGTCCGGAAGATCTGCACCCAGCCGGACGCGGCCGCGGCCCCGGCCCCCGCCACGAGGGCGGCGGCGACGACGCCGGCCACGACGGGGCGGCGCACGGTGGCACGGAGCCGCCCCGCACGGGGCGCCGCCGCGCGCACCCGTGCGGGACCGGGGGTCGTGGGCATGGTTGCGGTCGCGCCGGCGGCCGACAGGCGCTGCCACGCCGTGTCGAGGTCGACGGTCGAGGCCACGTCGGTGGCCAGCGCCGCGTGCACCAGGTCGGCGTCGGCGCGGATGGCGGCCAGCTCGTGGACGCACCCGTCGCAGGTCGCGATGTGCTCGCGGTCGGGGTCGGCGACACCGGCCGGCTCGTCGAGCAGCCGGCGCAGCACGCCCTCAGTCGGATGACGCATGGCGGTTCAGCTCCTTGCGCAGGGCGGACTCGGCGCGCCGCACCGTGGTGCCGACGCTGCCGGGGGACAGGGTGAGGGCGGCGGCGACCTCGGCGTAGCTGAGGCCGCTGTGCCGCAGCACGAGGGCCACGGCCTGCCGGTGGGGCAGCCGGGTGAGGGCGGCCCGCACCCGGCTGCGGTCCTCGTCGGTGACCACGGTCTCGGCCACGTCGGACACGGCCACCTCGACCTCGGCGGCCACGATCCCCTCCCGCGACACGCGCCGGCGGCGCGAGCGCAGCAGGTTCAGGGCCGTGTGGGCCGCGGCCACGGACAGCCAGCCGCGGGCCTCGCCCGGGGGGACCGACGAGCGGCTGAACGACAGGAACACGTCCTGGGCGACGTCCTCGGCCTGGTCGCGCTGGCCGAGCACCCGCGCCGCCACCCCGACCACCAGCCGGTAGTGGCGGCGGAAGACCTCGTCCAGGTCGGACCGCACGGCCCCGGCGCCGGCCGGTCCGGGCAGCGCCGCACGCTCACGTGCAGCGCCCCGGCCGAGCGGCGCGGGGCCCGTTGTGGCCGCTGGTCGTCGGTACGGAACCACGTCCATGTCTCTATCAGCACCGCCGGGAAGCGCAATGTGACAGCCCGAGCCTGGCGAGCGCCCTGGGAGTTTCCGACCCCATCACCGAGCATTCACCTGCCGGCCACGTGGCCGATCCGGCGAGGTCAGATCCGGCTGGTGGCATGGCCCCCCGTAGGTATCCGTACAGATCTGGAGGGTTCCCTTGCCCAGACTCAGGCTCAACCGCGCGGGTGCCGGAGCGCTCGCCGCGCTCTTGCTGGTGGCGACGGCCGCGGTCGGCGCCGGTGCTGCCGCGCGCCATGACGATCCGACCGCCGCGGCCCGCCAGGCCATCCAGGGTGGCCGGGCCAAGAACGTCATCCTGTTCATCGGCGACGGTATGGGCGACAGCGAGATCACGATCGGCCGCTACTACTCGGTCGGCGCCGCCGGGCGGCTCAACATGGACCGCCTCCCGCTCACCGGCGAGTACACGACCTACGCCGTCGACCAGGCGAACCCGTCGATGCCCGTGTACGTCCCGGACTCGGCGGCCACGGGCACGGGCTGGTCGACGGGCACCAAGACCTACAACAACGCCATCTCGGTCAACCCGGCGGACCAGGACCTGCCCACCATCCTCGAGCAGGCCCAGGCGGCGGGCTTCGCCACCGGCGACATCACCACGGCCGAGCTGACCGACGCCACGCCCGCCGTGCTCGCCTCCCACGTGAACCTGCGGGCGTGCCAGGGGCCGGCCGACATGGCCACCTGCCCGCAGGACCGCAAGGCCGCGGGCGGGCCCGGCTCGATCGCCGAGCAGATGGTCGACCACCACGTCGACGTGCTGATGGGCGGGGGCAAGGCCCGCTTCGACCAGATCAGCGACGGCGGCCCCTCCGCCGGCACGTCGGTCACGTCCCAGGCCCAGGCGGCCGGCTACAACGTCGTGACCGACACGACCGGCATGCAGGCGGCCAGCGCGGCCAAGCCCGTCCTCGGGCTGTTCAGCTCCGGCAACATGCCGACCGAGTGGGCCGGCAGCGTGGCGACGCCGTTCACGACGGACACGGCCGCCAACACCGTGCCCACCCCCTGCACGCAGTCGAACCCGGCCCGCACCGACGCGATGCCGCACCTGTCGCAGATGACGATCAAGTCGCTGGAGCTGCTGGAGCAGAAGGCTGCAGCCAACCGCGGCCGCGGCAACAAGGGCTTCTTCCTCCAGGTCGAGGGCGCCTCGATCGACAAGCAGGACCACGCGGCCAACGCGTGCGCCCAGATCGGCGAGACGGTCGAGTTCGACAACGCGGTCGGCGTCGGCCTCGAGTACGCCCGGACCCACCGGGACACGCTCGTGATCGTCACGGCCGACCACGGGCACACGAGCCAGATCGTCGAGTTCCCCCAGACCGCCGCCCACCACTCGGCGGGCCTGTTCCAGACGCTGGAGACCGTCGACGGCGCTCCGCTGGTCGTGAGCTACGCGACCGTGGCGTCGCCGCCGGGGACGTCGCAGGACCACACCGGCACCGAGGTCCGGGTAGCCGCCCAGGGCCCGCAGGCGGCCGGCGTCCTCGGGATCACCGACCAGACGGACCTCTACCACACGATGGCGAGGGCCCTCGGACTGGAGTGACCCGCAGGAGCTCGACCGCTCAGCCGGCGTCCCGGATCCACAAGGACCAGCCTTGCGGACCGGGGCGCCACCGCGTGCGGGGGCCGGCACTGGCGAAGATCGCCGACGTTCATACGTCGGAAACAAGCGCGAAACGGTGTGTCTCTACCTTGCCGGTTCGTGGAGGTGGCTCTGGTCCACTGGCCGGCCGAACAGGATCGGCGGGAGGAGCTCCGTCGAGCCGGGCAGCCCCGCCTGTTGCTCGTCGAGCGGGGCGCTCCGCCGATCCCCACCGACGAGCTCGAGGACTGGATCCGCCTTCCCGCGGACGACCTCGACCTGCGCGTCCGGGTGGAGGCACTGCGGCGCCGCACCGGCGAGGATGCCGCCTCGGTCCCGATGCTCGACGACGACGGCGTGCTGCGCTTGGGCGACCGCTGGGTGTCGCTCCCGCCGGTCGAGGCCCGCCTGACCGCGGCGCTGCTGGAGCGGTTCGGCGCCGTGGTGTCCCGCGAGGCGCTGGCCCGCTCGGGCTGGCCGGGCGGGTCCCCGGGGCGCAACGCGCTCGACGTCCACGTGCTGCGCCTGCGCCGGCGGCTGGCGCCGCTGCGCCTGGCCATCCGCACGGTGCGCTCGCGCGGCTACCTGCTCGAGCGGGCCGACGGCAGCGGGCAGGTGGCGCCGGACCACATCCGGCCCGCGCCCGCCGGGCCGCCCAGCGTCCGTCGCATGACCGCGGGGTAACGCGGCCACCCTGCGTGGGCGACTACGACTACCGCACGGGGGGTACTCCCTGGGCGCCGGTCGGGACTCGTCCGGCGATTCCGGGGCTGGGGACACGTGTCCTCAAGGGAGGCTCATCATGCGCGGACGCGTACGGATTCCCATCCTGCTGCTGATCTGGCTGATCATCGGCATCTTCGTCGCGGTCAACAAGGGCTACGCGAGCAACATCCACAACGCGTCGCAGGTCGCGACCTTCGCACTGGCGGTGTTCCTGTGGCCGATCCCCGCGCTCGACGGCGCGGTGTCCATCGTGTTCTGACCGTCGGGCCCGCCGGGCCGGCTCAGCCGCCGGCCTGGCGGGCGACGGCCTCGGCCGCGGCCCGGATCTCCTCCGCCGAGCGCAGGTAGCGCTCCTCGACCGGAGTGTCGTCCAGGGGCCGGCCGTCGTCGCCCAGCTCGTACACCAGCGGTTCGCCCGTGGGGATGTTGAGCTCGGTGATGGCCTCGTCGCTCAGGTCGCTCAAGTGCTTGACCAGAGCCCGCAGGCTGTTGCCGTGCGCCGCCACCAGCACGACCCGGCCGGCGGCGAGGTCGGGGACGATGGCGTCGTACCAGTAGGGCAGCATGCGCTCGACCACGTCGGCCAGGCACTCGGTGTCGGGCACGATCTCGGGTGGCAGGTCCGCGTAGCGGGGATCGTGGCGCACGTTGCGCGGGTCGTCGCGGGCCATGGGCGGCGGCGGGACGTCGTAGGACCGGCGCCACACCTGGACCTGGTCGAGGCCGAAGCGCTCGGCTGTCTCCGCCTTGTTCAGGCCCTGGAGGTCGCCGTAGTGGCGCTCGTTGAGCCGCCAGTGGCGGCGCACCGGGATCCACGACCGGCCCATCTCGCGCAGCGCCAGCTCGGCCGTGCGGATGGCGCGGACCTGCACCGACGTGTGCAGCACGTCGGGCAGCACGCCACGGTCGGCCATGAGCCGGCCGGCGTCGACCGCCTGGGTCTCACCCTTGGCGCTGAGATCGATGTCGTACCAGCCGGTGAACAGGTTCTCCAGGTTCCACTGGCTTTCGCCGTGGCGGAGCAGGACCAGGGTCCGCGGCATCACGGTTGGGTGGTCGTGGTCCCGCCGCCCTGGAACTTCCCGATGAACACCGTCACGGTGCTGCCCCGGTCGACCTGCTGGCCCTGCGACGGCGACGAGCTGATGACGACCCCGTCCTGGTTCTGGTTCTGCACCGCCTGGGTCTGGAAGTCGCCCTCCAGGCCCGCGTTCTGCAGCGCCGTGCGGGCGTTGGCCTCGCTGAGGCCCTGGAGCTGCGGGACGGTGGTGCGGTCGGCGCCCGACGACACGATCAGGGTCACGGAGTCGGTGGGCCGGATCTCGGTGCCCGCCGGTGGGTCGGTGCTGATCACGTTGCCGGCGGCGACGTCGCCCGACGCCTGCTGGCGGGACTGGATGTTGGTGAAGCCGGCCCGCTGGAGGTTGCTGCGGGCGGTCCCCTCGCTCTGGTTGGTCACGTCGACCACCGAGATCAGGCCGGACCCGGACGACACGTTGATCGTGATCTGGCTGCCCTTGCCGGCCTGCGCCCCGGCGGCCGGGTCCTGGCTGATCACCAGGCCCTCGTCAACGCTGTTGTCTTCCACCGGGACCGAGTTCACGAGGAAGCCGGCTTCCGTCAGCGTCCGGGACGCGTCGGTCTGGTTCTGGCCCACCACGTTCGGGACCTCGACCTGCTCGGGCCCGCTGGAGACGGTGAGCTTGACGGTCGAGCCCTCGTCGGCCTTGGTGGTGGCCGACGGGTCCTGGCTGAGCACCTGGTCGACCGGCACCGTGGTGGAGGCCTCGGGCGTGGTCTCGACCTTGAACTTGAGGGCCTCGAGCTCGGACTTGGCCTCGGCGACGGGCTTGCCGACGACGTTGGGCACCGCGACCTGCGGGGCCTGGTCGTCGTCGCCGCTGAAGTTGCTGGCCAGCAGGTACAGCAGGCCCGCCAGCAGCAGCAGGAGCAGGATCAGCGCGGCGAGGAACCACTTGGACCGCTTGGGCTGCTCCTCCTCGTCGTAGGCGTAGTCGTCGTAGTCGCCGTAGCCGTCGGTCTGGGGCGGGTAGCCCACGGGCCCCGCCACCAGCGCGGTCTCCTGGCCGTACTGGGTGGGGGCGATGACGCTCGTCGCGCTGGGATCGAGGGGCGGAGCGAGCACGGGCTCGGCCATGATCCGGGCGCCGTCGAGATAGCGGCGCAGGTCGGCCCGGAGGTCCTGGGCGCTGGGGTAGCGGTTGGCCGGGTTCTTGGCCAGCGTCTTGAGCGTGATGGCCTCGAGCGTCTCGGGCAGCGACGGGTCGATGCGCCGGGGCGGGACCGGGTTCTCCTGGACGTGCTTGTAGGCGATGGCCACGGCGCTGTCGCCCGAGAACGGCGGGCTGCCGGTGATCATCTCGTAGAGGACCACGCCCAGGCTGTAGAGATCGCTGCGGGGATCGACGGGAGCGCCCCGCGCCTGCTCGGGCGAGAAGTAGGTGGCCGTGCCCATGACCGAGCCGGTCTTGGTGAGGTTCTGGTCCGACGAGTCGCTGATGGCCCGGGCGATGCCGAAGTCGGCCACCTTGACCCCGCCGTCGCGGGTGAGCAGCACGTTGCCGGGCTTCACGTCCCGGTGGACCACCCCGTTGCGGTGGGCGAAGCCGAGCGCGGCCGCGATGTCGGCGGTGATCTCCGCGGCCCGGTCGGGATGGAGGCGACCCTCGTCCCGCAGGGTGTCGGCCAGCGTCTGGCCCTCGACGTACTCCATGACGATGAAGTAGGTGCCGTTGGCCTCGCCCCAGTCGAACACGCTGACGATGTTGGGGTGCTGGAGGTTGGCGGCCGCCTGCGCCTCCCGGCGGAAGCGCTCGACGAAGCCCGCGTCGGTGGCGAGTGCCGGGAACAGCACCTTGACCGCCACCGGCCGGTCCAGCAGCTGGTCGCGCGCCAGGTACACCTCAGCCATGCCGCCGCGACCGAGCCGCCGGTGGAGCTCATAGCGCCCGTTGAAGATGACTTGGTTCTGCTGCGACATGCGGACCCCAGACTACGAGATGGGGAAAGGTGGCCCCGACTTCGCGGGGCGAGGGCGTCTACCCGCCCGTGTTCGATGCGGCGCCCCCGCCGTCCGGCCGGGCCGGCGCCGTGAGCGCCTGCTTGAGCACCGCCGCCCCGATGGGAGCGGCCACCCGGCCGCCGGTCTGCTCGCTGACGCCGTCCTGAGCCTCGACGATGACGGCCACCGCCACCGAGGGGACCTCTCCCTCGGGCCCGGCGAACCCGATGATCCAGGCATGCGAGCTGTCCGAGTTGCCGATCTGGGCCGTGCCCGTCTTGCCGCCGACGACGATGTTGCCGGGCAGGCCGTCGTCGAGGTGTGAGGCCGTCCCGTCCGTCACGACCCCGATCATGGCGTTCTTCAGCAGGCCGGCGGTGTCGGCCGTCATGGCGGTGGTCCACACCTCGGGGTCGAAGCGGTCCACGACGTCGCCCTGGTCGTCGCGGATCTCCCGCATCACGTGGGGCGTCATGATCTGGCCGCCGTTGGCCACGGCCCCGGCCACCATCGCCATCTGCAAGGGCGTGGCCGCGACGTCGTTCTGCCCGATGGACAGCTGCGCGAGGAAGTTCTTGTCGGCGGCCTTCTCCTCCGGCCACACGGACCGCTCGGCGCCGGGCAGGTCGAGGGGCACGCTCCGGTCGAACCCGAACGCCTCGGCCGCCGCGGTCATGCCGTCGGCCTTGGCGTTCTCCACGCCCATCTGGGCGAACGCGGTGTTGCACGACACCTCGAGGATGGTGAACAGGGTGCCGCCGCAGCTCTCGCCGCCGAAGTTGCGGATGGCTCTGCCGCCCGCGGTGGCCGAGTACTCGGTCTGAACCGGATAGCTGGGGCTGTCCTCCGTCACGCCGCCGTGCTCGACGCCGGCGGTGGAGGTCACGACCTTGAACGTCGAGCCGGGGGGATAGATCTCGGCATAGCTGCGGGCCAGGTTCGGCTTCGTGGGGTCGGCGTTCAGCGCCTGGGCCGCGGCGTTCGCCGCGGTGAAATCGTGGCCGGCCAGCAGGTTGGGGTCGAAGCTGGGATTGGACCACAGGGCGAGGATCTCGCCGTTGCGCGGGTCGAGTGCCACCACCGAGCCCCGGCGGTCCCCGAGCGCCTCCCTGGCCACCTCCTGCACGTCGTTGCGCAGCGAGAGCCTGACGTTGCCGACCCGCTGCCGGTCGACGAACAGGTCCCCCAGGTCCTTGATGCTGAAGGTGAGGGTGCGCCCGGCCAGTTCGTCGTTGTAGCTCTTCTCCACCCCTGTCGCCGGCAACTGGAACGCGAAGACGCCGGTGACGTGGGCGAACAGGTCGCCGGTCGGATACTGACGCTGGAACTTGAACCGGTCGTTCGACTCGACCGACTGGGCCACCACGACGCCGTCCACCGTCTCGATCGTCCCCCGGGGCCGGGAGAAGTCGCGCACCACGGCGCGGGTGTTGCGGGGCTCGTTGTTCAGCGCGTCGGCCTGGAACACGGTCAGCCGGTTGACCTGGAGGAACAGCGCGGTGTAGCAGCACGCCAGGAACACGCCGAGGTTGCGGATCTGCTTGGTCATCGCCGGCTCACCCCACGACCTCGGTCAGCTGATGCGCCGCGACCCGGTCGTTCTGGGCCTTGGCGGTGTCGTCGGAGATCCGCAGGAGCAGTGCCAGCAGCACGTAGTTGGCCAGCAGCGAGGACCCGCCGTAGGAGATGAACGGCAGCGTCACGCCGGTCAGCGGGAGCAGCCGCGTGACCCCGGCCATGATGATGAAGGCCTGGAAGCCGAGCAGGGTGGTCAGGCCGGTGGCCAGCAGGCGCTCGAAGCCGCTGGCAGCCTGCTGGGCGATGCGCAGGCCCGCCCCGATCATCAGCAGGAACGCGATCAGGACCGCGGTGGCGCCGAGCAGTCCCAGCTCCTCGCCGATGGCGGCGAAGATGAAGTCGCTCTCGACCACCGGGATGTTGGTGGGCGTCCCCAGGCCCAACCCCGCGCCGGTGCTCCCGCCGGCGGCGAAGGCGAATGACGCCTGGTCGATCTGGGTGATCTTCGCCCCGGCCGGTCCGATCAGGTGCCAGAACCCGCCCCACAGCTCGACCCGCTCGCGCACGTGGCCGAAGGACTTGTAGGCGAAGTAGGCGCCCGCGCTGAACAGGAGCGTGCCGACCACCAGGTAGGACGCCCGCTCGGTGGCCACCCAGAGGAGCACCAGGAACAGGGTGAAGAACAGGAGCGAGGAGCCCAGATCCCGCTGCGACACCATCACGACCAGGGCCACGGCCCAGGCGATCAGCACCGGGCCGAGGTGCTTGGGGTCGGGGAGGGCGAAAGGCCCGTACTGCCGGTTGATGGCCAGCAGCTCGCGCTTCTCGATGAGGTAGCCGGCGAAGAAGATGGCCAGCGCCAGCTTGGCGAACTCGCCGGGCTGGAAGTTGACCGGCCCGAACGACACCCAGATGCGGCTCCCGTGGATGACCTGGCCGACGCCGGGCAGCAGCGGCATCATCAGCAGGACGAGGCCCACGAACCCGGCGGTGTAGCGATAGCGCTCCAGCTTGCGGGCGTCGCGCACCACGATCAGCGTGCCCACGAACGCGGCCACCCCGAGCACCATCCACAGGCTCTGCAGGCCGGCCAGCCCGCGGGGCGTGGCCTTCGCCTCGTCCAGGCGCACGATGAACACGTAGCCGAGCCCGTTCAGCAGGGAGGCCAGCGGCAGCAGCATCCCGTCGGCCTGGGGCGCCAGCCGGCGCATCGCCACGTGGGCGGCCAGCGGCAGGCCCACGGTGATCCCGAGGAAGGGCCCCACGCTGGTCGGGATGGGACTGTCGTCGGGCAAGGTGGCGAGCAGGTACGCGCCGACCACGAACATCGTCCCGAGCACGAGCAACCCGAGCTCGGTGGTGCGCCGAGCCGCGTAGTTCATGCCGGTCCGGTCGCGGTCGCAGCGATGCCGGCGGCCCGAGCTGTCGTCGGGGCCGGCGGGTGTGAGGCGGGAGTGTCGTCCATGGGAGAGCGGGTGGCGTGGAGTGGGGAGACGGAGGGATCAGCCGGCACGGCAGCCCGGCCCCAGTTGATTCGACGCCCGCCGCCGCCCCGGAGTTTCATGCGGAGGCCGGAGGCGTTGCCCACGCTCATTCGGCCCCGGGAGGCCCGGGTGGCGTGGCCGGGGTTCAGTGGGGGGCGGGTGGCGGGGTCGGGGGTCATCCGGGTGTCGCTGGGGCCAGCGGGGCGGTCGTCGTCGTGGGCAGGGTGGTCGTCGTCGTGGTCGTGGTGGTGGCGGCGGCGTCGAGCTCGTCGGCCTGCTCGTTGAGGTTGTCGACGTAGTTGCGGGCCGCGGCGAGCGTGGCGACTTCCTTGCCGTTCTCGACCTCGCTGCGGCGCGACGGCGGGAGGCGGTCGGCCTCCAGGGTCGTGGGCTCGACCAGGCTGGGCTCGATCCAGAGCAGGCCGCCGGGCCGCCCCTTGAAGATCGCCACCTGGTCGCCGTCGAGCCCGACGAAGTACGTCGAGTGGCCGTACCACTGGATGGTCGCCACGGCCCCGCCCACCACGACCACGATCAGCACGACGAACAGCGCCACCCGCCACGTGAACCGGCGGGACCGGCGGGCGTGCCGGGCCCGCGAGCCGGCGCCCGTGCGGGGCCCGGGCTCGCCGTCGTAGTCGTCCTCGTCCTCGTCGTAGCCGCCCTCGTCGGGCGGCGGGGTGGCGACCCGGCGGTGGCGGGCGGTGCGGGTCGGCGACGGGGTGTCGTCGACGTCGGCGTAGGCGCCGCTCCGGGAGGGAGCCGCGGGCGCG
>DATBGF010000574.1:0-9801 GCA_036558145.1 Acidimicrobiales bacterium | reverse complement strand
TGCCGGCGACGTCTCGCCCTACTACGCCACGACGAGCCGTGAGCACTACATGGTGTACCGGGGCACGGACGGCCACATCCACGACATCCACTGGCGGGTGGAGACGCCCGCCCAGCACGAGAACCTGAGCGCGGTGGCGGGCACCCCGCTCGCCGCGGGCGATCCCTTCGCCTACCACATCCCGTCGCTGGACCTGCACCAGTTCACATACCTGGCGGTCGATGGCCGCCTCTACGAGATCTACTGCTTCGGCGCCCAGGCCGTGCAGGGCTGGGACCTCCTGCTGGCCGCGGGGGCACCCGATGCGGTGGTGACGAGCGATCCGGTCGCGTACTACCACGCGCCCACGAACACCAAGCACGTCGTCTACCGGGAGGCGGACGGCCATCTGTACGACCTCCAGTGGATACCCAACGTGAGCAATCCCCGGCGGATCGACCTCACCCTGCTGGGCCTGGCCGACGGCTCGGCCGGCAAGCCGGCGGCGTGCATCGGCCTGGGCAACGACCAGAGCGTCGTCTACCGCAGCGCCGACAACCAGATCCACGAGATCCTGATGCACCTGCCGTAACGCGTCGAGCGCCTGGAGCCTGCGTTCAGTGGGGGGTCGTGTGGATCGTCACGGCCCCCCGCACGCGCTCCTCCAGCTCGTCGAGCGTGGCGGCCGTGGGGGCGTCGATGAAGAAGGTCACGGCCCGATCGTCGGAGCTGCGCAGCGGGCCCAGTTCCGTGCCGCGGGCCTTGAGGACGAGGACGGCGCGCAGCGCCGGTGGGTCTCCGGCGGCGAGCGGGGGGATGTCGGGCCACGGCATGCCGCCACTGACCCACCGGGCCTCGACCCCGGGCCAGTCGACGGTCACGTCCTGCAGCGCTCCGGGCCGGTGGCCCAGGTACACCTGGCGCGCGTGGCGCCGGGCGGCCGGATAGGCGGCGGGCTCGCCGAGCGCGATGCGCAGGATCTCGGGCTCCATCCGCTCGCCGGTGGCGAGCCGGTACAGCGCCATGATGCCGTCTCCCGGGGTCCGGGCGGCGACCTCCATGAGGTGGGCCTCGCCCCGCTCGTCGACCCTCCACTCCGCATGCGTGATGCCGTTCTCCACGCCCAGCCGGTCGAGCATCGCCTCGTTGGCCTGCTGCACTGCGTCCCAGGCCTCGTCCCGCGCGGCCGGCACCGTGTGGGCCATCTCGACGAAGTACCGCGAGTCGACATCGGTCGTCTCCTTGCGGGTGACCGAGGCGTACAGGGACTTGCCGTCCTGGATCAGGCTCTCGACCGAGTACTCCTGACCGGTGACCTTCTGCTCGACCAGGACGGTCTCCTGGTCGGGATAGCCGCCCAGCTGGGCGGCCAGGTCGGCGGCGTCGTGCACCGTGCGGACCCCCAGGCTCGAGTGCCTCGTGGCCGGCTTGACCACCGCGGGGAACCGGACCGACCCGTGGTCCACGGACGCCCGGGTGCCCGGCGGGACCATCACGCAGGCCGGGCTGAGATCGGGCAGGTACCAGCGCTGGAGATACTTGCTCCGGCAGGCGCGCGCCGCCCGCAGGCCCGGGAACGGGAGGCCGAAGTAGTCGGCGACCAGGCCGGTCGGCTCGACCAGCGTCTCCCCGACGGCGTAGATGCCGGCCAGGTCGAACCGCTCCCGCCAGCGTCCCGCCTGCTCGATGACGCCGGGCAGGAACGAGCCCTCGCTCTCGACCGACCCGTCGACGAAGGCGATCTCGTCGATCGCCGACGCGGGATGGTCGGGCTCGGCGCCGTGCGCCTCGGCGTACCCGCGCCAGCGGGCCGCGGTGACGACCAGGACCGTGAGGCCCCGCCGCCGCAGGTCGTCGATGTAGATGGGATCCCGGCACACCACGGACAGGGCGCCGGTCAGGATGAAGGCGCGGGGCTTGGTCCCCTCTCGCTGGTCGTTCATGCCGTTCCTCCCGCGGTGGCGAACTCGGTTCCAGGGTCGGGTTCCTCATCCGAGACGAGGGCGAAGGTCCGCGTGCGGGCCGCCCAGCGGGCGACGGGCACGGTGGCCACACCCGCGGCGGTCAGCGCGACGCCGAGCACCAGCCAGCCGGCCTGCCCCAGTCCCAGGCACAGGGCGCCGAGCACGGCCGGAGCGACCGCCAGCGCGGCGCCGAGGCCCATGTCCTGAAGGCCGATGTACTCGCTCTGCGCATGGGCGGGCGCGAGCTCGAAGCCCAGCGCGAACGTCGCGGCCGCGTGCCACATCTCGCCGAGCGAGTGGACGGCCACGGCCGCCAGGAGGACCAGGGCCGCGGGCCACGCCGGCAGGTCGGCCGCCAGCGCCACGAGCGCACAGGCGGCCAGGAAGACGAAGCCGGCGACGCGCATGACGGCGGCGCCCTGGCGGACGGTCCTGACGTTCCGCCCGAAGCGGACCTGGAGGGCCATGCAGGCGAACGTGTTGACGAGCATCACGGTGGCGACCATCCAGCGGGGGGCGCTCGTCTCCTCCACGATCCACAGCGGGAGGGCGAACGTGATGACCGCGTACTGGAGGCTCATCACCCCGTTGAGGGCCGTGTAGCCGACGAACGGTCCGTCGCGCAGGGCCACCCAGCGCCGGGTCTCGGGCGGAGCCGGCACCGGCGCGAAGTGCGGCAGCGTCGTGCACACCAGCGCGCTGACCAGGAACGTCGCCGCGTTCACCAGGATCAGCGCCACGTAGGCCTCGCGGGTGTCCACCTGGAGCGCCAGGCCGGCCACGATGGCGCCGGCGCCGATGCCGGCGTTGCCGATGGCTCGCAGCTGGGAGCGGTAGGCCGCCGCGCCCTCGCCGCCGACGCGGCGGATGAGCCCGCCCCGCGCCGCCCTCGACGCCGATGTCGCCAGCAGGTCGGCGATGGTCACCACGAGGAACACCCAGAAGGTGGTCACGAAGACGTAGCCCGCCATGGTGAGCGCCAGCACGACCAGGCTGAGGACCGCGACCCGCGTGGGGCCGCGGCGGTCGGCCAGGTGTCCCATGGGAACGCCGGCGAGCAGGCCGATCAGCCCGGCGACGGTCAGGCCGACGCCGACCTGGGCGACCGGTAGGCCCACACCTCGGGTGAAGTACAGGACCGATGCCGTCAGGAACATGCCGTTCCCGATGTTGTTGATGCCGGTGGCCAAGCCGAGGCGGCGGCGCGCCCCGGGCTCGGGCACCAGGCTCGACAGCCAGCGCATGGTCATCAGGCGGCGGCGGGCGCGGCGGCGTCGAGCGCGGCCGACACGTCGTCCCACAGCCGGCGGCGTTGGACGAGGCTCTTGCGGACGGCCTCCGTGCACTCCGCCCAGCGGCGCGGGTCCTCGCCGCAGAGCACGCTCAGCATCCGCAGGGCGGCCGGCGTGTGCTCGTCGGCGTCCACCTCGATGTGGCGCTCGAGGTAGTCGAGGAACAGGCCGAACGACCCGTCCCGGTGGTCGAGCGCCTCGACCTGCTCGAACATGCTCGGGATGAGGTCCTCGCGGCCGAACGCGAACACCGCCGCCTGGACGTGCACCGGTGAGTGGTGCACGACCGACCACGTCCAGCTGACGAAGCGCCGGGCGGCCTCCGGGACGCCGTCGCCGGCGAGCGCCCGGATCACCCCGGCGGTGCCCACATCGGCGATGAACCGCTCGATCCCGTCGGTGCGGGCCCCGGCCTGCTTCATGGCGTCGAGGTACAGCTCGAAGTGGCTGAGGCAGCGTCCGGAGGCGAGCACGTCGCTCTCCTCGACGAGCACGATCTCGTTGATGAGGCGCCGGACGCCCGGGTCGCCGGTCGGCTGCCAGGGCGTCGCCACCGAGGTGAGGCGAGCCTGCAGCGCCTTGAGGAGGGACATGAAGTCCCACACGGCGTAGACGTGGAGCTCCATGAACGTGCGGACCGCGGCGGCGTTGCTCAGCCGCGCGTAGAGGTCGTGGCCGAGGACGGCGTCGCGCTCGGGCGCGATCGCCGTCCGCAAGGTCATCGTGTTGGGGTGGATGCCGGTGGCGTGGTAGCGGCTCATCGGGCTTCTCCGTTCACGAAGGCGGCGACGGCCCGGTCCTCGGGCCGCGGGCACGCCGACAGGTCGAGGTACTTCGCCCGCAGCTCGCGCTTGAGCACCTTGCCGGTCACCCCGACGGGGAAGTCGGCCGGGGCCCGGGCGATGTCGAGCACGCCGAGGCGGGGATGGCCCGCCTGCGCCAGCGCGTCGTTGGCCAGGGCCAGCAGCTCGGTGGCCGTGGCCGGGGAGTCGCCGGCGATGACGACGCCCACCGGGACGGTGCGGTCGCCGGAGCGACCGGCGACGACGGCGCAGTCGCTGATGGCGCCGACCTCGCTGAGCAGCACCTCCTCCATGAGCACCGAGTAGCCGGTGCCCTCGCCGGTCTCGATGGCGTCCGCCGCCCGGTCGACCTGGAAGTAGTTGCCCTCTTCGTCCTGGTACACGAGGTCGCCGGTCAGCCAGTAGCCGCCCAGCTTCGAGCGGTACGTGGCGTCGGCGTCGCTCCAGTAGCCGGCGGTGATGGTCGGGCCCCGGGCCCCGAAGTAGCCGACCTCGCCGGCCGCGGCGCGGCTGCCGTCGGCCCGCAGGACGGCGACCTCGGCCACGGCGTCGGGCTTGCCCACCCGCCGGTCCGAGCGTTCCGAGGACAGGGTGCGGGGCTGCACCACCAGGCCCCACCCGAGCTCGGTGGTGCCGAAGCGGTCGTAGAAGGTGGCGGGCGGCCGGTCCGGGCTGCGCTTGGCCAGGATCGCCCGGATGTGGGCCTCGTGGATGGCGTCGCCCATGGTGACCCAGCGGTCGACCGAGTCGATCGTGCCGTCCGGCGTGTCGAGGGCGGCCAGCTCGGCGTAGGCGTGGGCGAAGGCCATCACCGTCTTCGGCTGGTGCTCGCGCAGGGCGTCCGCCAGCTCCTCGCCGCTGGGGTCGTACAGCGCCACGAGCGGCGTGCCGCCGAGGATGGCGTAGGCGGTGTACACGATGCAGCCCAGGTGGGACTGCGGTTGCGCCGTCATCATCAGCGGGTGGGCGGGCTCGGTGAAGTGGTCGAGGCGGTAGCGCGGTCCGGCGACGCTGGACCCATGGGTCTGGGTCACCGCCTTCGGCCGTCCGGTCGTGCCCGAGGAGTGCATGATCGACACCGGGTCCTCAGGGGCGTGCCGGAAGCGCCAGGCGTCGGGCAGGGCGGCCGCCGGCGGGGCGGGCACGTCCTCGGCCAGCTGGGTCCACCGCAGGCCCTCGACCGTGCCGATCTCCTCGCCGAGGGCGGCGAGGCGGGACCGGTCGGTGTAGATCCCCACGGGCGTCGTGCGCTGGCACAGGCCGAGCGCCAGCGCCGGCGAGGCCTTGGAGTTGATGAGCACCGGGACGGCGCCCAGCTGGGCGAGGGCGTAGAGGTGGATCGAGTAGGCGAACGAGTCGGCCATGTAGAGCGCCACCCGGTCCCGGGGGCCGACGCCCTGCTCGTGGTACCAGACCGACCAGCTCTGGGCGAGGGCGTCGAGCTGGGCGAGCGTGAACTCGGTCTGCTCCTCGCCGGCGGTGTTGATCACCGGCCGGCCCGAGCGGATGAAGGGGACGTGCGGGTCGGGGTGCACCGACAAGGCCGTCGTCAGCAGGTTGCCCCCGCCGAGGTCGGGCCGGGCGGCGAGCTGTGAGCGTTGCTCGGGTGAGAGCAGGGGTCGGTCGGAGAGGGTCATCGTCGAGACTCCTTGGTGGGGGAGAGCGCGGGGGAAGGTCGGGGGTCGGGATCGGCGAGCCCGAGCGCACGGGCAGCCGTCTCGAGGTCGGTCGGGCGGTGCAGGGCCGACACCGCGAAGCGGATCAGCCCGGTCCCGCTGGCGACCGTGGGGAAGAAGGCGGGGAGGATCAGCACGCCGGCCGCCTGCAGCCGGCGGGCCGCGGCGAACGCGGCGTCCTCGGTGTCGAACAGCGCTCCCCGGACGGGTGAGCGCAGCCCGGCGTTGACCAGTGCACCGGCCGTGAGCCGGTCGAACTCGGCGGTGTTGCGCCAGAGCTGGGTCTGCAGCCCGGCCACCCGGCCGTCGACGTGCAGCCGCCCGGCGGCGACGTCCGCCGCCAGCAGCGGGAGCATGATCGAGTGCCCGAACACCAGCGGGTTGGCGAACTTGCGCAGGACCCGCATGTCGGCCTGGCTGGGCACGACCGCGAAGCCACCCGCGCCGCCGAAGGCCTTCGACAGCGAGCCGGCGATCACGACATGGGGCGGGAGCGTCCCCCCGAACGCCTCGAACGCATACCCGGCGCCGAGCGGGCCTTCGATGGAGATGCCGTGGGCGTCGTCCACGTACAGGTGACCGCCGAATGGCTCGACGGCGGCCAGCATCGAGGCCACGTCGATGAGGCCGCCCATGGAGCCGACGCCGTCGACCAGCACGATCGGGGTGCGGCCGGTGGCCGCCACGTCGGCCGCCATGGCCGGCAGCGCCGCGGGATCGTCCATGTCGAAGCGCCGCGCCGGGCCGATCTGGTCGAGCACGCCCCGGATCACCTGCATGGAGGCGTGGGCCGTCCGCTCGACGAGGAAGGCGACGCCGGCGTCGGCCACCGGATAGCTGGGCAGGGCACCGGCGCCGAGCAGCGGCAACAGACCCAGGTGGACGTTGCTGACCGAGGTGAAGGCCGCCACCTGAGCGCCCCGGTACATCTGGGAGAGGAGGTCCTCCAGCTCGCCGAGATAGGGCGGACGGCCCCGGTTGCGGGAGGTGGAGAAGTGGACCCCGAACCGGTGCAGCGCCTCGGTGGCGGCGGCGATGAGGTCGGGGTGCGTCTCCAGCCCGAGGTAGGAGCACGAGACGAACTCGACGGCCTCGCGACCGTTGTCGAGCTGGACCCGCTTGCCGTCCCGGGCGGTGATGACGTGCCCGGTCAGGCCTTCCTCGAAGGCACGGTCGAGCGAGTCCGAGGTCTTGGCGACCCGGGAGGCGACCCAGTTGGGCCGGAGGGGAGCGGCCAGGTCCGTCATCGGATCGTCTCCTCGGTGAGATCGGCTGTGATGGCGCGCAGCCCGTGCTCGCTGCGTTCGCGGTAGGCGCTCTGCAACGGGCCGAGCACCTCGCAGAGGCGGTCGAGCAGCGTGGCGAACGCCGCTGGATCCCCGCTCTCGACGACGTCGGTCACCAGCGCCAGACCGCGCGTCAGCGCGCGGCGGGCGGCGGGGGCGTGGGGGTTGGCCGCCTGGATGTCCCAGTACACGGCCGGGGTGCCGGCCGCGATCCGCGCCAGCAGCGCCAGCAGCGCGATGTGCGGCGGTGGGGCCATCCGGTCCAGGTCGGCGATGTCGACGTCCAGCTCGGCCAGGGCGGCGCCGAACGCGATCACCGCGGCATGCGTGAGGGCCTGGGCGGCGGCTGCCACCCGGTCGTGCTGATCGGAGGTCATGGTCACCACGCGGGCGCCCCACTGCTCGATCAGGGCCCGCAGGGCGTGCCAGCGCCGGCCGCCGCGCACGACCACCGCGGCCACCGGGTGGCCGGCGAAGCCCAGCGAGGGGGCGAACATCGGGGCGAGGCTCACGGCCTCCGCCTCCGTCCCGGCGGCCGTGGCCGCGGCGAGCAGGGTGGGGACCACCCGGGTCTTCACCGACAGGGTGTCGGCGATGAGGACGTCGGGCCGCAACGCGCCGGCCAGCCGGCCCATGGCGACCACGGCCACCGGCTCGGGCACGGACAGGAGGACGACGCCGGCCGTCCGCACGAGGCCCAGCACCTCGGGGCCGGGATCGGCGATGTCACCGCGGACGAAGCAGCCGGCGCGCCGGCCGGGCCTGGGAGCGGCCACGTCGACGATGGCGACGTCGCACCCCGACTCCTGTAGCCGTTCGGCGAACAGTGAACCGACCGCGCCCGAGCCGCCGGCGATGACGACGCGCCCGATGGTCGGACAGCCGGCGCTCATGCCGCGCTCTCCTGCCGGCGGGTGGTCGCCAGGGCGGTCACCATCGCCCTCGACTTGACCACGGTCTCCTCGAACTCCCCGTCCGGGTCGGACAGGGCGACGATGGCGCCACCGACGCCGAAGGTCACCCGGCCGCGATCCACCACGAGCGTGCGGATCACGATGCTCAGGTCGATGGCGCCCGACAGCGAGAACCACCCCAGCGCGCCCGAGTACACGCCCCGGGGGCCCTGCTCGAGCCGGTCGATGATCTCCATCGTGCGGACCTTGGGGGCACCCGTCATCGACCCGCCCGGGAAGGCGGCGCGCACGCAGTCGACCGCCGACCGGCCCGGGGCGAGCGTGCCCCGCACCGTGGAGACGAGCTGGTGCACCGCGGCGTAGGTCTCCACGTCGAAGAGCTTCGGCACGTGGACCGATCCCACCGAGCACACCGTGTTGAGGTCGTTGCGCAGCAGGTCCACGATCATGAGGTTCTCGGCCCGGTCCTTGGGGTTGTCCCGCAGGTCCTCCCGCAGCGCACGGTCCGCGGCCGCGTCGGCACCGCGGGGCCGCGTGCCCTTGATCGGCTTCGACTCGACGACCCCGTGCCGGTCGATCGACAGGAACCGCTCGGGCGAGGCGCTGAGGACGGCCACCTCACCGAAGTCGAGGAGCGCCCCGAACGGGACGGGGCTCACCCGGCGGAGGTGGGCGAACGTGGGCAGCACGTCGATCGACGTGTGGGCGGAGACCATGTTGGTCAGGCAGATCTCGTAGGACTCCCCGGCGTTGATCTCCGCCAGGCACTCGTCGATGCGCTCGATGTAGGCGTCCCGGTCGTGCCGCAGCTCGACGGTCATGCCCGTGCCGCGATCCGTCATGGCCGGGCCGGACAGCGTGGCCGGGCTCGGAACGACGGGAGCCGCAGGCAGGGCGCGCAGCGCTGCCGCGGTCGAGGCCGACCAGGTCTCGGCGCGGGCTGCGCAGGCGGCGTCGCCGGCGACGGACAGGGCGAGGAGGTAGCAGCTCCGGGTCTCGTGGTCGAGGACGAGGGCCCGGTCGGCGAAGAGCAGTGCGGCGTCGGGAGTGTCGGCCCGGTAGGTGTCGGCGCCCCCGGTCTCGGCCTTCAGCTCGTAGCCGAGATAGCCGACGTAGCCGAGGTTGAAGTCGAAGGGCAGGCCCGGCGGCACCGCCACCGCCCGGGCGCGCAGCTGGTCGTGCAGGTAGTCGAAGAACGGTTGCCGGACCCGCTCGGTGGCGCCCCCGGCCCGCCGGACGACGACGTCGCCCTCCGCGACCCGGTAGCTCACGTGCTCGGCGAGCGGACCGTCCCCGTTGCCCATGATCGACAAACGCGACTGCCCCTCGATCACCGAGCTGGTGTCCAGCCAGAAGCCATGGTCGCCGGCCGCGAAGAGGTACGAGTAGGCCGCCAGGGCGTCGGGCTCGACGTCGAGGTGCCGCACGTGGACGTCGTAGCGGCGAGGTGCCGCGCCGGTCGGCCGCGTCGCGGCGAGGTCGAAGAAGTTGGCCAGCAGCTTGTGGCCATGGCTGGTGCTGATCGACTCGGGATGGAACTGGACACCCCACAGCGGCAGGTCGCGGTGGCGCACCCCCATCACCACGCCGTCGTCGGTCCAGGCCAGCTCTTCGAGCTCGTCGGGCAGCGACGTGACGGCCAGCGAGTGGTAGCGCACGACGGGGAAGGGCGAGGGGATGCCCGCGAAGATGTCCACGCCGCCGTGCCGCACGGACGAGACGCGCCCGTGCACGGGCTCGGGGGCGCTGACCACCTTGCCGCCGAACAGGTGGCAGAGGCCCTGGTGGCCCAGGCAGACGCCGAGAACCGGCAGGCCGCTCTCGCAGATCACGCGGGCGCTCACGCCGAAGTCGCGGCTTCGCTCGGGGCGGCCGGGGCCGGGCGAG
>DATBGF010000573.1:0-7462 GCA_036558145.1 Acidimicrobiales bacterium | reverse complement strand
TCCAACAAAACGCGGCGCTCCTGCCACACCTCGCCCCCGGTCACCAGCTCGCCCTCGAACCCCAGCGCCGCCCGGGCCAGGTACTCGGGCCGCCCGAGCTGGCGGGCCAGGGCCGCAGCACTCCCGAACGCAAGGCCGGCGTCGGGGACCTTGCCGGCGGCGGCGTGCGCGGCCCCCAGCGCCAGCAGCAGCTCGCAGCGATCCGCGTCGGGGACCGAGTGGGTGCGCTCGTGGGCGTCGAGAGCGCGCTGGTAGTGGGCCGCGGCCTCCTCGTAGGCCAGCAGCGACAGGGCCCGGTCGCCCGCCTGGCGGGCGTAGCGCTCGGCGGCGCCGGCGTCGGCGGTCACGGGCAGCGCGGTGCCGTGGTGGTAGGAGATCTGGGCCAGGTGCGCGTCCGTCCCCGCGGCCTCGAGGGCCAGCGCCGCGCCCGCGTGCAGCGCGAGGCGCCGCCCGGTGGGCAGCCCGGTGTAGATGGTGTCGCGCACGATGGCGTGGGCGAAGCGGTAGCGGATGCCGTCCGGGGCCCGGAGCGCCAGCCGGGCGTGGACCGCCTCGTCGAGGGCGTCGTAGGTCGCCTGGCGGCTCACCTCGGGCATCCCCACGGCCGCCACGACCTCGGGGTCGAACTCGCCGCCGAGGACCGCCGCCACCTCCAGCGCTCCCCGGGCCGCGGGGTCGAGCCGGGCGAGGCGCCGGCCGACGACGTCACGGATCCCGGCCGGGACCGGGGCCGGCCGGGGGTCGGACAGGCTGAGGAGCAGCTCGTGGACGAAGAACGGGTTGCCGCCGGTCTGGCGCAGGATCGTCCCGGCGTCGGGCGGCGCGCCGTCGAGGCGGTGCCCGGCCGAGCGGACCAGCTGGCCGATGTCGTCCTCGCTGAGCCCGCTCAGCTCCAGCCGCTCGATGCCGTGCTCGCGGCGCAGGTCGGCGAGCAGCTCGGCGACGGCATCGTTCTCCGCCAGCTCCGTGTCCCGGTAGGTGGCCACCACCAGCAGCGGCATCGCCGCGTCGTGGCGCACCAGGTGGCGCAGCATCAGCAGGCTCGGCAGCGCGGCCCAGTGCAGGTCGTCGAGGATCAGCATGACCTCGCCCACCTCGCACACCTGGTCCAGCCAGGTCGCCACCGCGTCGAACTGGCGGTAGCGGGCGGTGCCGGGGTCGGTGTCGACCCGCGGTTCCCGGCACGGCAGCAGGTCGGCCGCCTCCGGCAGCAGGCGGGCCAGCTCGCCGCCCAGCGGGCCGATCCGGACCGCGGCCGCGGCGGCCGGCTGGTAGCGGACCAGCGGCCGCAGCGCCTCGACGAACGGCTGGTAGGGGACGCCGTAGTCCTCGTCGCAGTGCCCCGCGAGCACGAGCGTGCCCGCCTCGTGGGCGGTGGCGGCCAGCCGGGCCACCAGGCTGGTCTTGCCGACCCCGGCCTCGCCCGCCACCAGCACGACGGCCCGCTCGCCGGCCCGGGCCCGGCCCCAGGCGGCCCGCAGGACGTCCAGCTCGGCCCGGCGGCCGACGAACTCGGTCTGCTGCAGGCCCGCCACCAGCGGCGGCAGCGGGGGCCGGGCCGCGGCGACGGCGTGGTCGCTGGCCCGTCCCGGCCCGGCCTCGCGCAGCGCGTAGACCCGCTCGGGCCGGGTCATGCCGGAGAGCTGGACGTCGCCCAGCTCGTCGAGGACGACGCCGTCGGGAACGTTCTCGGCCACCAGCTCGGCCGACGTGCCCGACACGAGCACGTGACCACCCGACGCGATCGAGCGCAGCCGGGCGGCGCGGTTGACGGTGGGGCCGAAGTAGTCGCGGTTGCGCTCGACCGCCTCGCCGGTGTGGACCCCGGCCCGCACCCGCAGGTCGATCCCCGGGGGCCAGAGCACGGCGGCGAGGTCGCGCTGGAGCCGGGCCGCGGCCGCCACCGCGTCGGTGGCCCGGGCGAACACCGAGAACGTGCTGTCGCCCTCGCCCTTGGCCTTGAGCACGGTCCCGCCGTGGCGGGCGACGGCCTCGGCCACGATGGCGTCGTGGCGGGCCAGCGCCTCGGCCATGCCGGTGGTGTCCGCCTCCCACAGGGCGGACGACCCCTCCACGTCGGTGAGCAGGAACGTGACCACGCCGGTGGGCAGGTCCGGCTCCGGCTCGGGCACCTCGTCCAGGGTGACGTGCTGCTGGAGGATGTCGTCCTCCAGCTGCACCAGCTCGGGGCTCGGGACGATGCCCAGCTCGTCGCCGAGGTGGGTGCGCAGCCGGGAGAAGGCCCGCAGCGCCTCGGCCTGGCGGCCCTCGCGGTAGAGGGCCAGCATGAGCTGGCCGCACAGCCGCTCCCGGAGCGGGTTGGAGGCCACGAGCGGCTCCAGCTCGGCGATGGCGGCCTTGTGGTGCCCGAGCGCCAGCTCGGCATCGATGCGGCGCTCGACCACCTGGAGCCGCACCTCCTCCAGCCGGGCGGCCTCGTCCTCGGCCCAGCGCTCGCCGGCGAAGTCGGCCAGGGCCGGTCCCCGCCACAGCTCCAGCGCCTCGGCCAGCCGGGCCGTCACCCAGGTGCGGGGGGCGCCGGGAGTGCGCTCGACCTCGGCCGCCAGCGCCTCGAAGCGGCGGGCGTCGACGTCCCGCTCGGGGACGTCGAGCATGTAGCCGGGAGCGCGGGTCACCAGCGGGCCGTCGGTCCCACCCAGGGCGCGCCGCAGCTTCGAGACGTAGCTGTGGAGGACGGCGGTCGCGGCGTCAGGCGGCTGGTCGCCCCACAGCTCGTCCACCAGGCGCTCGACCGGGACGACGCGGCCGACATGGGCCGTGAGCAGGGCCAACATGGCCTGCTGCTTGCCCCGGGGCACGTGCACGGGCTCGCCTGATCGGAGGACCTCGAACGGTCCGAGGATGCGAAAGTCCAACGAAGGCTCCTCGCCGCCGCTCCGGAGCAGGACCACCACATTACGTCGCAGGTCCGGCCCTGTCCGTTCACGCTTCGCAGCAAGGTCGCAGCAGGGTGTGAGCAAGGTCGCTCAGGCAGGCTCGGTCCATGCAGGACGGCGGGAACCAGGACGGGCCGGTGCCATGTGAGGAGATCACCTTCCGGGGACCCCGGCCCCTCGCGGAGGTGACCACGGCGGATGTGGTCCGGCTGGCGGCGGCCGGCCGCGAGACGGCGTGGAACGAGCTGGTCCGGCGGTACGACACGCTCGTGGTGCGCGCGGCCCGCCGGACCGGTCTCGGCGAGCGGGACGCGGCGGACGTGGCCCAGACCACGTGGATGCGACTGTTCCAGCACGTGGGCAGCATCCGCGATCCCGAGCGGCTGGCGGGCTGGCTGGTGACCACCGCCCGGCGGGAGAGCATCCGGGCCTCGGTCCGGGCCTCCCGGGTGCGGGTGGACGAAGGCGGGCCCGACGTCGAGGCGCTCGGCACGTCGGTGGCGGCCGACGCGGGTGTGCTGGCGCGCGAGAACGTCGAGGCGCTGGAGCGGGCGGTCGAGAGCCTGCCCGACCGCTACCGGGTGCTGGTGCGGTTGCTGCTCTCCGACGAGGGGCTCAGCTACGCCGAGATCGCGCGCCGGCTCCACCTGCCGGTGGGCAGCATCGGCCCGATGCGCGGGCGCGGCGTCGAGATGCTGCGGCGCAGCTTCGCCGCCGCCGAAGCGGCCTGAGCCCGGCTCAGGCCGAGGACCGGGCGGGCGCCCGCTCCTCCTCGCTCGACACGGCCCTGACGTACTCGTCGAAGCCGATGTCCTCTTCCTCGACCGTGACCGACTTCAGGCCGCGGCCGAAGCCCACGCGTCCCTTGATGACGGCCTCGTCGGGCACGTTCTCGATGGACGCGAGGAAGTGCCGCAGATCGCCCAGCGTCATGCGGCGGTTGGTGGCGAGTCCGGTGATGGTGCGCTTCATGCCCCCATCATCCCACCGGGGGCCGGGCCGGTAGGTTCGACATTCATGGCCACGCCGTTCGGCGACTTCCAGAGCGAGATCTACCTGCGGGGCACGACCGGCGAGCGGCCGCCGTTCACGACCGACCTCGCCGGACTTGAGGACGCGGCCCGTGAGGCGCTGCCACCGGAGGCGTTCGGCTACGTGGCCGGGAGCGCGGGGAGCGGCGCCACGGCCCGCGCCAACCGGCGGGCGTTCGACCGCTGGCGGATCGTCCCCCGCATGCTGCGCGACGTGGCCGAGCGCGACCTGACGACCGTCGTGCTGGGCACGCCCCTACCGGCGCCGGTGCTGCTGGCGCCCGTGGGCGTGCAGACGATCGTCCACCCCGACGGCGAGCTGGCCTCGGCGCGGGCCGCGGGCGGCCTGGGCCTCACCTTCGTCCACTCCACCGCCGCCGATGTCATCAAGGCCCTGGCGCTCGGAGCCGCCGCGGTGCTGTACGGCCGGCCGTACATCTACGGGCTGGGGTTGGGCGGCCAGGCGGGCGTGGAGCACGTGCTGCGCTGCCTGCTCGGCGAGCTGGACGTGACCCTGGCGCTGTCCGGGCACCGCCGGTTGGCCGAGCTGGGCCCGCACGTGCTGGCGCCCGCGCCCGAGTGAGGCCATGATCCGGGCCCATGGGAAGAAACCAGCGCGCGCAGATCACCATGTCGGACGAGGAGGTGGCCGCGTTCGTGGAGCGCAGCCGGACGGCGACCATGGCGACCGTGGGCCCGAACGGACTGCCGCACCTGGTGGCCATGTGGTACGCGGTGATCGACGGGCAGATCTGCTTCGAGACCAAGTCCGCCTCGCAGAAGGCGCAGAACCTGCGCCGTGACGACCGCCTCGTCTGCATGATCGAGGACGGGCTCACCTACGACACCCTGCGGGGCGTGTCGTTGGAGGGTCGGGGCGTGATCGTCGACGATCCCCAGGCGCTGTGGGACATCGGGGTCAACGTGTGGGAGCGCTACACCGGTCCCTACAGCGACGACGCCAAGCCGATGATCGAGGCGATGCTGCACAAGCGGGTCGCGGTGCGGCTGGAGGTCGACCGGGTCCGCTCCTGGGATCACCGCAAGCTCGGCATGCCCGCGATGCCGGTGGGGGGCTCGACCGCTCCCTGATCTTTTCGGGGGACTCGCGCCCGCGCGGATGGGGTAGATCTGGCCCACCATTGCTGGGCGAAAGGAACCTACACCGATGCTGATCTACGCGGTCGGCGGTCTCGACCCGACCCTCCGGATGATCTTCTTCGCAATAGCCCTCGTGCTGTTCGCGGTCGCCGGGGTCGGCTACACGTGGGGCAAGGTGCACCTCATTGCACTGGGGTTGGCGTTCTTCACCTTCCCGTTCTTCTGGGACGCCCTGGCAGCCAGCTGAGGGGAGATCAGCCGGCGATCAGGGCGACCAGCTCTGAGCGGCTCGGGCCCGGCGCCGCCGGGGGGTCGCCGATGGCGGCGGCAGCCTCGGCGACGCCGGGCCGGGCCCACGCCTCGGCCGGGCGGTCGAGCAGCCCGCGGATCGCGACGTTGCCGCGCAGCAGATCGGGGTGCAGGGCCGCGCCCTCGCGCAGCGCCTCGAGCTGGTGCCACTCGGGGTCGTCGGTCTCGTACGACCGGCCCGCGATCTGGGCGTCGATCTCGGCGAGGCGGTGGCGGTCGGAGCGCAACGTGTCGCGGTAGAGCGGCTCCACCGTGGCCAGCGTCGCCTCGTCGAAGCGGCGGGCGAACGCCACCGGCTCGGTGACAGGGACCTCGCGCAGCACGTCGCGCAGGCACGCGGCATGGAGGCCGGCGATGGCCGCGCCCCGTCCCGCGGACGGGTTGGTGCAGGCCCACGCGTCGCCCACGGACACCAGCCCGGTGGCCACCGGGGCCCCGTCCCGCCAGAGGCGGCGGTGGCGGTCCTCCAGCTTGGCCATGACGTCGACGTCGGAGATCGGCTCGCCCTCCAGCCAGTGGGCCACCAGCGGGTAGTTCTTGACGATGCGGGTCCAGGTCTCCTCGTGGCGGGCGGCCCGCAACACCGGGTCGGCCGCGCTGGTGACGATGCCGACGCCCCAGGTGCCGTTGTCGGCCGCCAGCGTGAGCAGGCTGATCGAGTCGTAGGGCTGGAGCGGCGGCCCGAAGGCAGGCGGCATGGACCCGTCCGGCGAGCGGAAGTGGCGGCCGTAGTAGACCCAGCCGCACTCCTCGTGCTCTTCGACGGGCGGCGGCCCGCCGAGCGCGGCCAGCCAGCGGGAGGCCGGCGAGCGCCGCCCACCCGCGTCGACGACTAGGTCGGCGTGGAGCAGGCGGCCGTCCTCGGTCTCGACCCCGGTGACGTGCGGGACGCCGGGGAGGTGGGGACGGTCGGCTACGAGCAGCCCGGCCACGGCCACGCCCCGCTCGATCGTCAGGCCCGGCGTCGCCGCCGCGGCCCGGGCCATCACCGCCTCGACGACGGGACGGCGCCCGGTGAGCATGTCGAAGCGCTCGTCGCCCGGGCGGAGGCCGCCCGAGATCGCCGCAGGCACGTCGGCCACGATGTTGAACCGGAGCGCGCCGGCCGCTTCCAGTGCGGCGGGCAGCTCGGGCAGCTCGGCCTCGACGACCTCGCGCCAGCGGGGGAGGAACAGGTGGAGCATGCGGAACTGGTTGACGCCCCGGCGCTCCCAGCCGGTCCAGCACTCGCCTGCGTCACCCTCGCCGGGCGGCGCAGGATCCCGCTCCAACAGCCGTACCCGGTGACCGTCCCGGGCCAGCAGCATGGCGGCCGTCAGGCCCCCGATGCCTCCACCCACGACGATCACGTCCGCCTCTGCGATGGCCACGTCCACCCACCTCCGGGTTATACATACATGCTGCATGTATGATAAGCATGGGTGTCAAGTGGCGAGACGAACGGCTGACGAAGCCGAGCAGACCCGCAAGGCCATCGTGGCGGCCGCCCACGAGCTGTTCGCCGCGCACGGCTTCGCGGCCACCTCGACGGCCACGGTGGTCGAGGCCGCGGGCGTGACCCGGGGCGCGCTCTACCACCACTTCGCGGACAAGACCGCCCTGTTCCAGGCCGTGTTCGAGCGCCTGGAGAACGAGCTCAACGAGACGGTCATCACCGCGGCCCTGGCCGAGAAGGAGGCCAAGGCGGCCTTCGTGGCCGGCTGTGGCGCCATGCTCGACTTCATGGTCCGCCCCGACTACCACCAGATCGCCATGGTCGACGCCCCCGCGGTCCTGGGCTCGACGGTCTGGCACGCGATCGACTCGTCCATCGGCCTCGTCAGCCTCCAGATGGGCCTCCACGCCCTGGACAAGGCCGGCGACCTCCGCGTCCCGAACTCCCCTGCCGTGGCGATCGCCGTCTTCGGCGCCCTCACCGAAGCCGGCATCTCCCTCAGCCGCCGCACCGAGGGCACCCCGACCCGCGACGAGCTCCTCGACGCGGTGGTCAGCCTGGTCTGTGGCTAGGGCTCAGGTGGCGTAGCCGTCGGGGTTCCCGGACTGCCAGCGCCAGTGGTCGGCGGCCATGTCGTCCAGGGTGCGGGTGGCTTGCCAGCCCAGGCGCTGGTGGGCGGCGGAGGGGTC